>NZ_LBFB01000029.1:0-21056 GCF_013363285.1 Marinitoga sp. 1154
AAATGGGAAAACAGATTTTAAATTAATAGAAGAAATAAAAGTGGAAAATAAAATAGAAAATATAGAAAAAAAAGGACAAAAAGAAGGAGTAAAGATAAAAGAAATATTTGCAACAGAGGAAGTGAAAAATAAGAAGATAGAAACAAAAAACACAGAAAAAATAAAAGGAAAGATAAATAAAATAATAAAAGAAATAATAGAGAAAGAAAACAAATTGCCAGAAGGGATAAAAAAAGAAGATTATATATTTTATAAAGAAAAGTTAGGATTAATTGTTCCAAAATTAGATGAAGCAATTCTATTAATAACCCAAAAAAACGTTATAAGTTCTAATATTCTGAAGAAAGATAAAAATGAAATTATAAAAGTAAAATTTAATACAGGATTGGTAGGATATATAGAAAATAACAAAAAAGAAAAAATGAAATTAATTTTATTAAATGAAAAAACAAAAAAAATTGATAATACGGATAGTAATATTGACATATTAAAAAGTGATTTAAAAAGCATAATAGAAAATAAGATAAAAATATTTAAAAGAAGCAATGAAAAAAATAAAATTTTATATTCTGATGAAAAGATGGATTTACTAATAGCAAAGCGTTCTTTGGAAAAAAATACTTTGAAGAAAGTATTAAAGGAAAAAACCAGTATTACATCGAAAAATATAATGTCTAATGTAAAAATAATAAAAAAGATTATTTTAGATGATGCAGAAATAATACTAAAAAAGAAGAATTCTGATATAAATGTAAAAAATATAATTAAATATATGGATTCCATAACATATAAAATATATAAAAATGATTATAAAGAAGGTGAAAAGAATATTCTAAATTTAAAAACATTGAATAAATATAGAGGGAAAACGAACTTAAATTCAAATAATGTTAATTATTTACATCCGTTAATAGAATTAAATAATTCAAGTAATAAAAACAATAACGTATACGTGAAAACTGTTTCGCTAAATAAAATACTACCTGAAATGCAAAATCTAATTGAAAAAGCAGAAAATTTTCCAAAATATTTTGAAAGAACGGTATTTAAAATTAATCCTCCAGATTTAGGAAATATTGAAATTACAATAATAAAATCACACAAAAATGTAAAGATACAATTTTCATTAGAAAATAATGAGAACAGGAAAGAATTAGAAAAAAGAATAGAACCATTATTGATAAATTTAAAAGAAAAATATGAAAAAGTAGAATTTTTATTTGAATCTGAAGTTGAAAAACAAAATAAAGAAAATCATAATAATGATCGTAATAATAATGAAGAGGAAAAATTTTCAGATGAAAACAAATCTTCTAAAAAACATGAAAAGAAAAAAAGCGAAGACAAACAATTTTTTAATATTTTAAGAGGTGAATATTATGATTAATGGGATAAACAATTTAAATTATTTTTCACCATCCTCTCAATTAAATAGCAATGAGCCTAAAAAAGAATTAGATAAAGATGCTTTTTTAAAAATATTAATGACACAGTTAAAATATCAGGATCCAACAAATACAATGAATGATAAAGAATTTATCTCGCAAATGTCGCAATTATCTTCTACTGAACAGATTATGAATATGAGTAAATCTTTTCAGGAAATGGTTTCTTCACAAATGAATTTATTTAAAGTTCAGGCTTCCAATCTAATAGGAAAAACTGTTGTGGTAGAAAATAACAAAATAAATTTAACAGGTGGTTTTTCAGATGCAATTGTTTATAATCTTGAAGAACCAACAAAAGTATATGTTGACATATATGATAAGAAAAACAATTTAGTATATACCAAAGAATTAGGAATTCAGGAAGAAGGAATGAAAACTTTCAATTGGGATGGAATAAGTACTAACGGAATAAAAATGCCTGATGGAGAGTATAAATATGAAATATACACATTTAGAGATGGAAAAAAAGAAAAAATTGGTGGATTGGATGGAGGAAAAGTTGATGCAGTTCAATTTGATGACAATAAATTTTATGTATTAGTAAATGGCCAAAAATACAGTACAGAAAAAATCATAGAGATATCGGAAATATAAAATAATATAAATATAGGAGGAGATTATTATGTTAAGAGCAATGTTTAGTGGTCAAAGTGGATTGAAAAATTTTCAGACACAATTAGATGTAATAGGAAATAATATTTCAAATGTAAATACAGTTGGATATAAAACATCAAGGGTAACTTTTCAAAATACATTGTCTCAAACATTATCAGAAAGTAGAGGTGCAAGTGGACAATTTGGTGGCACAAATGCCATTCAAGTTGGGCTTGGTTCTAAAATAGCTTCTATAGATAAAATAATGACACAGGGGTCACTTCAAAATACAGGTAATAAAACAGATATGGCAATAAAAGGAGAAGGTTTTTTTGTTTTATCAGATGGACTTTCAAAATATTTTTCAAGAGCAGGTAATTTCACATTGGATTCAGAAGGTCATTTTGTAAATCCTTCAAGTGGAATGAAGTTACAAGGATGGAATGCGAAAATTACAGATACTGGAAAAAGATATATAGATTCTAATGAACCAATACAGGATATTACAATTTCACCTAATTTGGTAATGGAAGCAAGAGAAACCACATTCTTAAATTTATCAGATAATTTAAATTCTGATGTTGGAATAAAGGAAACAACAATGACAATAAAATCCTCTTCTGGAGATGTTGTTCCGGTAAAATTTACATTTGAAAGAATAATGTCAGAACAATATAAAGACAGAATTGTATATAGATGGCATGCCGAACCTGTAGATCCAGATAAAAACTATGAATTGCTTGGAGGAAGCAATTATGGAGAAGTCGAGCTTGATGAAGTTGGAAATGTATTAAGATGGTCTAATTACCCAGGGCATGTTGTAAGAGCAAATGCAGCAAATGATTTTAATTCATCATTTCCTGCAGGTTCAAGAATAGATTTAGGTAAAAATGGTATAGATTGGCCATTAAGAGCTTATGGAGATGTTTCTGTTTCAGATAGTAATGGAGCACCTGTTACGCTGCTATCTCAGGATGATGATGATGGAAGTGGAACTATAGATGCATCAGATAGACCAGATATTTTAATTTATAGAGATGCTACAAATCCAAATCAGGTAACAGTACAGGTTTCTGATAATGCTGGAACTACATATACAGGCACAATTACAACAGATGGTACATTTTATGATTTAAATAGATTATTTGCGCAAGGGGTTACATTAGATGATGGTGCAGGAAATGAGATAACATTAAAAAATTTGATATTAGATTCAGGTGTTTCAGAATCCGTAGCGTTATTGCCAGTTGGTCAGGCAAATGCGTTGTCTGTAGAACTTTATCAATCAAGTTCTGATGATAAGACAGAATGGGGACTTGATGGAATATATATGACAGATACAAAAGGAGAATTAATACCAAAATATCAAGATGAAGATAATAGATTACAATTAACAGATGGAACTAATCAAAGAGATGTGAAATTTTTAGGTGGCATATCTTTAAAAGATAGTCAAAACAATGAAGTTTTTTATGATCCGAGAGATATATCTTTTAGTGTAGATGCAACTGGCAATGTTACAATAACTCTAAAAGTAGAAGAAAGTGGAACACTAAAAACTGTAACGTTTACAGATGCTGACGGAGATAGTACATCTGCTGATACAGTTGAAGAATTTAATTCTAAAATGGAAAGCGGTTGGAAATCTGCAGATGGGAAATATACAATTTCTGGATTATCCGTTATTGAAGCAAATGCAACAGATACGTTTGTGGATACTACTACAAATACAAGTGGTGAAACTTCTGAAGCTGGTACCGTTCGATATATTGCAGCAAAAAAAATAATTCAAACACCAGTTTCAGGAGAGTTGAGATTAATTGATACAGAAAATTCACAGAATTATAAAATAGCAGAGTATGAAAACCCGAATGTTGTGATATCTACAAAGGTTTACGATTCGCTTGGAAATGATTATGATATTAATATAAAATATTCAAAAATTTCTGATAATACATGGTATTGGAAGGCAGAAACAGTTGATGGACAACCATTATATAAAATAACCGAGGACGGAACAACAACATCAGATCCTGCAGAAGGTGTAATAGCGTTTGATGGTAAAGGACAATATTTAACCTCAAGATGGAGATTGGATTCTGTTGGATATGTTGATTATAATACTTCAGATAATGATAATGGTTCAATAGGTTTCTGGTTTGATCCGGCAAGCACAGGTGCATCACCTAATGAAAGAGTAGCTCCAGCATCTGTTGCTGCTGCAGGACCTGTAAAAGTGAATTTAAATATGTATGATTTAACACAATTTGCGGCTCCAAATTCTGTTAATATTGCAGATCAAGATGGAAATGCAAAAGGAGTATTACAAAATTTTACAATAAATGATTTAGGCGAAGTTTTAGGTATATTTTCAAACGGGAAATCTGACTTAATTGCACAGGTAGCAGTAGCTAAATTTACAAATCCAGGTGGATTAATAGATATGGGAAATTCTATGTTTGCTCAAAGTGAAAATAGCGGTATTGCTAAAATAGGATCATTTGGTGAAGAAGGGGCAGGAACATTAGTGTCAGGAGCATTAGAAATGTCAAATGTAGATTTGTCAGAAGAATTCACAAAAATGATTACAGCTCAAAGGGGTTTTCAGGCAGCAGCAAGGGTAATAACTACATCAGATCAAATTCTAACAGAACTTGTAAATCTCAAAAGATAATAATTTATAGATTTTAAATTAATTTACATTAGAGAAAATAATTATTTTGTAATATAATCACCGGAGGTGTGTTATTTGATTAAAGTAACGAATTTAGGAGGTAAAGAGTTTTATATAAATCCAGATATGATTGAAAAAATAGAGGCAAGACCAGATACAACAATTCTTTTAAATAATGGACATATTTATATAGTAAAAGAAAATATAGATGAAATAATTAAAGAAATAGTAGAATTTAAAGGTAAAATATTTTCTGCTGGTTTTCAAAGAGGTGATTAGATGGATATTTCAAGTATTGCTGGACTTGTTTTGGCACTTGCTGCAATAGGAATTGGAGCATCAAGTGATCCTACGGCTTTAGTTGATGGAGCATCGTTTTTTATCACGGTTGTAGGGTCAATAGCCGGAATGTTTATAGCAGCTCCTAAAGATGTATCATTTAAATTTTTTAGTGCAGTAATGATGGGTATTAAAGAACCTAAAATAGATGCTGTAGACACCTTAAAAACATTATATTCCTTTGCAGAAAAAGCAAGGAGAGAGGGGCTTATTTCTTTAGAAGCAGATTTGGAAGGATTAGAAAATGAATTTATGAAAGATGGATTAAGAGCTGCTGTTGATGGAACGGATCCAGAAGAAATAAGAAAAATTCTGGAAATAAAAATGGAATTATTTGAAGCAGAACAGGGAAAATGGGCAAGTGTTTTAAATACATGGGGAACGTTAGCACCAGCATATGGTATGATAGGAACGTTAATTGGTCTGATAATGATGTTAAAAACCTTGAATGATCCAACAACAATAGGACCTAAAATGGCAATAGCACTTATTACTACGTTATATGGAGCATTTATTGCAAATATTTTCGCTTTGCCTATAGCAGAAAAGATTGGTAGGAGAACAGGATTGCAGGTGAATCAGTTGAGAATGATAACAGAAGGAATATTATCTATAGTTTCTGGTGAAAATCCAAGACTCATGGAAGAAAAATTAAAAGCATTTTTATCACCAGCAGATAAACAAAAATATGAGTCTGAAAAAGAAGGGTGATTTAAATGGCAAAATGTAAAAAAGAAGAAGGGCCACCACCACCACCTGGTTGGATGGCAACATTTAGTGATTTGAATTCATTATTAATGACATTTTTTGTTATGTTATTTTCTATGTCTTCGATTTCACCTGGAAAATTCCAACAGGCAGCTGTTAGTTTTAGAAGTCCTTTTAGTGGGACTCCACCAAGTGTTTTAACGGGGGGGCGAAGTCTTTCAGAAGAGAGTCTGATTACTTCAAATCCTGGTATAAGAGTTGAACTTTTCAGACTTCAGGATAATCCAAAATACAAAGGAAGAATAACAATAGAGGAAAATGATAGAGGAACAATTATTAAAATGCAAGATATGGCATTTTTTGAACCAGGAAGTGCCAGATTGACAGCGGATGCAAAAGAATTGTTATATAAACTGGGTATAATATTAATAGAACATTCTAATAATGAAATAGAAATATATGGTTTTACAGATGACAGACCACCTCAAAATACATCAATATATCCATCTAATTGGCATTTAGCAGCAGCCAGAGCAGCAAGTGTTGCTAAATTTTATGCGGATGAAATGAAACAAAAAAGAACGCTTGAAAGATTAGCAGAGGTAAAAGAAGGAAAATTTGATCCAGAATATTATTATAATGCAGATAGATTCTTTCCAATTGCAGTTGGAGATAAAGATATAATAAATGATATAGAAAATTTAAAATCAAATATAGAAGCACAAAAGCTAAAATTGAAAGAAGATTTTGAAGAGGGGAAAATAAATATTTCCAATATGAAATCAGAAGAAAAAAAGTTAGAAGAGCAATATAAAAAAAATTTGGAAATTTTGAGAAAAAGATATAGAAGGATAGATTTATTGATATTGAGGCAGCGCTTAAGATAGTGAGGTGAATTTTAATGGCTGATGAAGAAATTCAAGAAGAAGGCCAGGAAGAAGGTAAAAAAGGTCCTAATATTATATTATTATTGATAATAGCCATTGTTGTATCTGTAGTATTATCAGTTGGTGGAGCTTTTTTTCTCATAAACATCTTAGGTAAAAATATAGTTCAACAGGCTCAACAACAAGCTCAACAACAGGCTCAAGGAGTTCAACAAGCACCACAGGTAGGATTGGCAGAAGTGATACGTGAAGGTCACCAAAGACAGTTTATGCTAAAAGGCGGTAATGAAATAGCTATAGTAAACGCTTTGCAATTAAAAGTGGGAAGTGATGAATGCAGAGCGGCAATAGCTGAATATAATGTGGAAATATTAGAAGCAATAGGATTAATATTCATTACGAAAACACGTGAAGATTTAACTACTGTTGAAGGTAGAGAAATATTAAAAAATCAAATAAAAAATGCAATAAATGAGATTACGGGATTTGTTGGTGAAAAGGAGAAATTTGGAGTAATTCAGGTTATTATAGATATAGTAGTAATTACATCAGCTTATTAAAAAGGTGGTGAAAGTATGCCTCCAGATAATGAAACATTATCCCAAGAAGAAATAGATGCGTTATTACATGCCATGGAGGCAGGGTCATTAGCTGTTTCCAATGTGAATGAAGAAGAAGATATTATGGCTAATGTTCGGGAATATAATTTCCGAAGGCCAATGAAGTTCTCAAAAGAGCAATTGAGAACATTGCAGCTTATTCATGAAAATTATGCAAGAGATGTATCAACATATCTTTCTTCACGCGCAAGGTCATATGTGAATGTTACTTTTGCCAGTGTTGATCAGATAACCTTTAGTGAGTTTCAACAATCATTAACAAGTCCAACATTTATTTCAGTATTTTCAACAGATATACTACCAGGAAGCGCCGTATTTCAAATGGGCCTTGATATTGGTTATGTATTAGTCGATAAATTATTAGGAGGGCCTGGAATACCTCTTGAAACATTAAGAACACCTACTGAACTGGAACTTGCAATTTTAAGAAAAGAAGGATTATCGTTAATAAAAGCTTTGAGTAAAGCATGGGCAACAATTGTTCCTTTTGATACAATACTCGAAAAAACAGAGTTCAATCCTCAATTTGTTCAAATAGCAGCACCAAATGAAATGACGGTGTTGATTACGTTATCAATAAACTTTAAGGATATTCAGGGATTTATAAATGTTTGTTGGCCTTCATCTCTATTAGAGCCGATTAATGAAAAATTAACAACAAGATTATGGTCGCCTGATCGAAAAACCACTCAAAAACAAATTGAAAAATTGAAAAATTCTGTGTTAATGACCAAAGCAGATGTAAAAGCTATATTAGGTGAAACAACAATACAATTAGGCGATTTTATTAATATTGATGTAGGAGACGTAATAAGATTGAATTCATTTAATGATGAGCCTATAAATATAACTGTTCAGGACACACCTGTTTTTAAAGGAATGCCTGGAATTTATAAAGGTCATTATGCAATAAATATAGAAAAAGAAGATCCAGAATTGCTTGAAAAGGTTTTAGTTGAAAGATATTTGAAGAGTTTGAAATAGGGAACAATAGCGGAGGTGTGTTACATGTCAGATGAATTTTTATCTCAAGAAGAATTAGATGCATTATTACAGGGATTAAATCAAGATGAAACAACGTCAAATCAAGAAAGTACAAATACCAGTTCTTCCCAAATAAACAGTGGAGCAACTCAAGTTGATCCAATTATATTAGATTTAGTTGGAGAAGTGGGAAATATTGCTATGGGAGCTGGAGCAACAACCCTGTCTACGTTATTAAAAAGAAAAGTGGATATATCCAGTCCTACTCCGTTAACTTTATTAAAATCAGAAATAAAAAATCAATTCTCAGGGAAATACGTGATAATTTCAATAAATTACAAAGATGGTTTAAAAGGTACAAATTTTTTCCTGTTTCCTGCAAAAATTTCATCTATAATAGCCGATCTCATGATGGGTGGAACAGGAGAAAATGTTCCAGAAACATTTGATGACATATCAATAAGCGCTTTAGCAGAAGCAATAAACCAAATGATGGGTGCTTCAGCAACATCTTTATCAGAATTTTTAAATACCAAGGTAGATATAACACCTCCGCAAGTAGAAGTTTTAGATTTTGACGATCCTAATGTATCATTTCCACCCGAATTAGAAGGAGCATCTGAAACCATAATAGGTATTAAATTTATTTTAAAAATACAAGGACTACAAGAAGGAGAAATGTGGCAATTTGTACCAATAGATATAGCAAATGATATAAAAAATAAAGTATTAGCTGCTCAAAATGTAGATGTTAATAAAGGTCAGAAAACTGCACAACCACAACCACAGATGCAACAACAAACTGTACCGCAACAAATGCCAATGCAGCAACCGATGTATCCACAACAAATGCCAATGCAGCAACCGATGTATCCACAACAAATGCCGATGCAGCAACCGATGTACCCACAACAAATGCCAATGCAGCAACCGATGTATCCACAACAAATGCCAATGCAGCAACCAATGGGATATATCCCACCAGAACAACAGGTTAATGTTCAACCAAAGTCATTTAATCAAATTTCAGGAAGTCCTATAGAACCTACTGAAAATGTTGATCTTGAAAAATTACAACTTTTATTTGACGTTCCACTAAATGTATCAGTAGAGCTTGGTAGAAGAAAATATTCTTTAAGAGATATTTTAAATTTTCATCAGGGTTCTATGATTCAACTTGATAAACTTGCAGGTGAACCTGTGGATATATACGTAAATGGAAGGTTAATAGCCAGAGGAGAAGTTGTTGTTATAGATGAAAATTTTGGAGTTAGAATAACAGAAATAGTATCATTAGAAGAAAGGTTGAGAGCTTTAAAATGAAGAGAAAAAAAATAATTTTTTTAATGTTTTTCCTTATTTCAGTTAATATGATTTTTTCCTATAATGTGATAGATGTTTTTTCAAAATATACAAGACTCGGGGAATTAAAAATAGACCTAAACATAAAATTTGAGGTGGATTCGACTCCCACCTCTGTTTTGATGGATATATACATTGATAATTTTAAATATTTTTATTTTAGAATAAAAGAACCTTCAATTTTATCTGGTATTGACTACTATTATGACCTTCACAATGATGAATTTTTAACGGATCTGGAAAAAGATGTTGATAAGTATAAAGGTATAAAAAACAATCTGGAAATATTTAGAAATTTTATCAGAATTTTATCAGTAACATATTCTTCCGATAAATTTTTTATTAAAGAATTAAAAGAACAAAATTATAAAATATTCTATTTTTATCCAAAGTCCAAAAATGCTTTAAGATTTTTAGGTATTGATTACACGCAAATGAAAGTATATTTAAAAGATGAAATGGGAATAAGTTTTTTAGAAAAAATAGAATTTTTAAATTCAAATAACAAAAAAAGAGTTGAAATAAAACTTAGAATAATACCATATAACACCCAATTTATCAAGAAAAAATTATTGGAAATTCAAAAGTAATTCAGGATATTTATAATCTTTAAATTGCTTTAATAAGACATCTTTTCCGTGTGTTTTAAATGTTTTCAAATAGTTTAGCTGATTATCAATTAATTTTCTATCTCCAGGTCTTCCATGACCTGGGATTATTATATTTATCTCCTGTTTTTTTAATTCTTTTAAGATTTTAATCCAATTGTCAATATTTGATTCGTTTAATTCAGAATGTATTTCAGAAACTATAATATCACCAGTAATAACAATATTCTCTGGATAAATTTTATAAATAGTTGAATCTTTTGTATGCCCACCTAAAGTAATCCCACTTATTACTGTTTTAGAAGAAGTATTTAAATTATCTTTTCTAAAAACATTAAACTTACATTTGGATAATTTTTTTTGTAAATTAGAAAAATCAAATTCAGATTCTTCAGAGATTTTTTTTAATAAATTATCATCATATTCAAAAAGTTTCATAAGAGTTTTTTCGGATAAAATGATTTCAAGTTTTTCATAAAAAATAGCGCCAAATGAATGATCTGGATGATGGTGGGTTAAAAAAACCTTTTTTACAGTTTTTTTTGTTCTCAATTGAACCAAATCTATAATTTTTTTTAATTTTTCTGGATATAATGAGGAATCGATTAAAATAACTTCCTCATTTAACTCTATGGCTGTAACATTACTTGCAAAGTTTTCAAACCAGAAAACCAGTATTTTGTTTCCAATCACTTCTAACATAAGTGCTTTCCTCCTTAAATGTATTTCATTTAATAATTCTTTATATATTGATTTTTTTCCTTAAAAATGATAAAATAGTTTGTAATACAAACAAAGTTCAGGGGGTGTTCAAAATAATTAAAGAGTTTTTTAAAAAAAATTGGTGGAGGTATTTAATAGGTGTAATATTCTTATTATTTATTGATTATATGCAAATATTTATTCCAAGAAAAATTGGAGCGATAATGGATGATTTAAAAACAATAGAAGATATGAGTGTAATAAAAACGTCCATTTATTCAATTTTAATATTGGCATTTTCAATAATGATTGGAAGATTCATATGGCGTTTTTTTATATTTGGAACTTCAAGATTATTTGAATTTAAAACAGCCAATAAAATGTTTTCACACATATTAGATCAATCATATGATTTTTATGACAAATGGCGAACGGGAGACTTGATGACCAGATTTACAGAAGATTTAAATTCCGTAAGAATGGCAATGGGCCCGTCTATTGTAATGATAATTGATACAATTTTTATGTCAACAATAACGATAATTGCAATGATGAAATTTGTAAATCCTAAATTAACAATATTATCATTAATTCCTTTACCCATAATAGGATTAATAACATTATTTTTTGGTGGTTTAATAAGGAAATTATTTAAAAACCTTCAAAAAACGATTTCAGATTTATCTGACCATACAGAAGAAAGCTACGCAGGGATACATGTAGTTAAAGTTTTTTCATTAGAAAATACAATGAAAAAACGATTTAATGAAAGATCACAAAAATATTATGACGCTCAAATGAAATTAATAAAAACCTGGGGTTTGATGTTTCCGCTAATACAATTTTTAGCATCGCTTTCAGGAGTTCTTGCAATCTATTTTGGTGGAAAAATGGTAATAAATAATGAGATAACCTTTGGGCAGTTAGTAATGTTTTATTCGTATATAGGAATGCTTGTTTGGCCAATGATGGCGGTAGGATGGGTTGTAAATGTATTACAAAGAGGGAAGGCCTCTTATCAAAGATTGATGGAAATAATGAAATCAAAATCAAGTGTCTCAGAACCAGATGAAATAAATAAAAATTTTGAATTTAAAGGACATATAAAAATTAATAATTTAAATTTCAAATATCCAAATACGGAAAAATATGCTTTAAAAAATATTAATATGGAAATAAAACCAGGAGAAATGGTAGCATTTGTAGGTAAAATAGGTTCAGGTAAATCGACTCTTCCAAAATTATTATTGAAATTTTATCCAGTTGAAAATAATACAATTTTTATAGATGGAATGGATATAAATAAAATACATTCTAAAATTATTAGGGATAATATAGCCTATGTTCCTCAAGAATCATTTTTATTTTCAATGCATATAGAAGATAATATAAGTTTTGCACACCCTGAAGAAGTAGAAAAATCTCCTGAATATGCTAAAATAGCAAACGTTCATGAAGATATAATGGAATTACCAGAAAAATATAAAACATTAGTTGGTGAAAGAGGAGTTACTCTTTCTGGTGGGCAAAAGCAAAGGGTTTCTATAGCTAGAGCTTTAGCTAAAAACGCACCATTTATTATATTGGATGATTGTTTATCTGCAGTAGATACCGAAACTGAAGAAGCAATAATAACAAATCTTAGAAATAATGTAGTTAATAAAACAATGATTGTTATATCGCACAGATTAAAAGCAGTTAAAAATGCTGATAAAATTTATGTTTTTGATAATGGTGAAATAATAGAACAAGGAAATCATAATGAATTATTATCATTAGAAAGTGCATATTATGGAATGTATATGAAACAGCTAATTGAAGAAAAGTTGGAGGAGGAATAATATGCGAACAGCTCATACAGACATATTAAAAGAAGAAAATCAACGAAGTGTATCTAATATGAAAATATTTTCTATGTTGTGGAAATACATGAAAAAATATTATGTAATATTAATATTTTCTTTTTCATTTTTATTCCTATCCACTGTAGTGGATTTAACAATACCCACTGTGATGAGGTATGTAATAGATAATGTGATAAATTCAACATATAAATTTAAAATAGAAAATAATGAATTCATTTCTTCACCGGAGGGGAATTACATATTAAAAAATATAGAAAACAAATACTATATGACAAAAGGAAATGAAAAAATACCAGTAAGCAATGAATTTGTCAATAAAATTAAAGAGAAATCATTAAACGATATTACGATATACTCGTTAATAATAGTTTCGCTTTTTTTTGGACAATTATTATTTAATTATGGGCAAGTGATATTTTCAAATTTATTAGGTCAAAAGGTTATTTATGATATAAGAGATGAATTATATACTCATATTCTTTCTGTTCCTTTAGATTTTTTTACAAAAAATCCAACGGGGAAAATTACAACAAGAACTGTAAATGATACTCAAAATTTATCACAATTTTTCACAGATGTATTAACAAGTTTAACAAAAGATATTGCAATTATAATAGGAGTTATAATTGTCATGTTCAAAATGAATATTAAACTCTCAACATATGTAATATTAATGTTTCCTTTAATAATGATATCAACATGGATATTTGGCGTATTGGATAAAAAAATATACTCAAAAACACGAACAAGGATTTCAGCAACAAATTCTTTTCTTGCTGAAAATATATCTGGAGCCAATGTTACAAAAGCATTTAATCAGGAAAATAGAAAAAGAAAAGAATTTTATGATTTAAGCCACAAATTATATAAATCAAGAATGCAGCAAATAATATTGAATGGTTTATTTCGGCCATTTATGAACGTAATGTATTATATTACAATATCTCTTTTGTTCTGGTTCGGAGCAAAATTATTTAAACAAAATATTGTATCTTTTGGAATACTGGTTGCTTTTACATCATATATAGATATGTTTTTTAGACCTTTATTTGATATTGCAGAAAAATATGATATATTACAAAATGCGTTTGCTTCAGCAGAAAAAATTTTCAGACTAAAAGAATTAGAACAAGAAGATTTTGGTAGAGGAAAATACAAAGAGATAAAAATGGGGAGTATAAAATTTAAAAATGTGTCGTTTGCATATGAAAAGGAGAATTATATATTAAAAAATATATCCTTTAAAATTAAAGAAAAGGATAATGTAGCAATAGTAGGTGAAACGGGCTCAGGAAAAACCACTATAATTAAGTTAATAAATGGATTATATATACCTCAAATGGGTAATATATATATAGACGAAAAAGATTTAAATGATTATGATTTACATGCATTAAGAAGGCAAATTGCCGTAGTTCCGCAAGATGTTTTTCTATTCACAGGGACAATATTAGATAATATCAGAATGTTCGATGAAACAGTTAGTGAAGAAGAAGTAGTAAATGCTGCTAAGCAGGTACATGCGCATGAAATGATTGAAAAATTTCCAGATAAATATTATACAAAAATTTTAGAAAGGGGAAGTACATTATCAGCTGGCGAAAGGCAATTAATAGCATTAGCAAGAGCAGTAGTGTTTAAATCAAAAATAATAATTTTAGATGAAGCTACAGCAAATATAGATGTAGAAACAGAGTATTTAATTCAAAAAGCAATGGAAAATCTGATAGGCAAAGTAACTATATTATCAATAGCACATAGATTATCGACAATAAAAACAGCAAGAAAAATATTAGTCGTTCATAAAGGTAGAATAGTTGAAGAAGGAACACATAACGAATTAATGAATAAAAGAGGAATTTATTATGATTTATATAGGTTGCAATATAGCACGTAATAAAAAAGAAATTATAAGAGATAGATTATAAAAAAAATTGTGAAATTTATACCTTGATAATAAACAAATCCCGGTGGAAGCCGGGATTTTTTTATTTTATATTGTCATTAAAAAAAAATATGTTATAATAATTATGTATTTAAAACCAACGTTAATTTTTTAGCAAATTAAAGAATTATTATAAAAATTAACGTAATTATGCGATCACCTGATATAATTATAACGTTAATTTTTTATGTATATACAAATAAAACTATAAAATAAAGGAAGGGGTGTATTTAAATGGCAAAAAGGATTTTTTTTATTGGTATCATAATTATTATGCTTGTATCTATATTATTTTCTCAAGACTATAGAAAAGCCTTTGAGTCATCTGGTAATAAACTTGCAAATTATATAAACGTAATGCAAAAAAATAAAATTATTGGTATTCTTCCATTTGAAGCTGATAGCGAAGAAACATCTGTTTTATTATCTGATATATATGCATATTATTTAAAAATAAATAATATCCCAATTGTTGACAGGAAAGAATTACAAAAAATTATAGAAGAAATAAAATTATCAATGACAGGAATTGTGAATGAAAAAAATTCTTCTAAAATTGGTGAATTGTCAGGGGCAGATTTATTATTAACTGGTAATATGAATAAACTAGGAGATGTTTATTTTATTACTGTTAAATTAATAGATGTAGCATCTTCAGAAACATTATTTATTGATACATTAAATTTTGAAGATAAAGAATTTATAACAATAAAAAGAGTCGAAGAATATTTTGCAGAAAGGAAATATCCTTCAACAGCATTGTTTAGATCGGCATTAGTACCAGGGTGGGGACAATTTTACAATGATCAGCCTATTAAAGGTTCTTTCTTTTTTATTTCTACTTTAGGAGGAATAGGAACGTCTTATTACTATTTTTCTGAATATCAAAAATATATTAATACAACGAGTGAAGGTGAAGAGATGGTAAAAGATCAAGAAAAAGCTACAAATAATTTTAGAAATTTTACATGGGTAGTTGGGATTACCTTTTCAATATGGATAATTAATATTATCGATGCATATATGAATGCAAGATAAGGAGGGGGAAGTAATGAAAAATAAGAAAAAATATTTAATTGTTTTCTTTTTAATTGTTATACTATTGATTTTAAATTCCTGTGTTAATTTAAGAGCAACCTCATCAATTCAAGGACATATAAATTTGAAGTTTACTGATCAATTAGAAGGTACTTTAGTGAAAGTAAAAGGGACAAATATCACAACAAAAACTGATCCAGATGGAAATTTCATTATAAAAAATTTAAATTATGAAAAAATCACATTGCAAATATCTAGAGATGATTATGAAGCAAAAGAAATTAATGTAAATTTAATTCCAGGATCTGTCGTTTCAGTTAATACATCATTAGTATATAAATATGGTATTTTAAAAGGCAGTATATCTGGTACAAGTAATGATAATGAAATCAATATAATTTTAAAGAATATTAATAATGAAAGTAAAAGCATAACTCAAAAGGTTATCAAAGGCTCTGGCATTTTCTTTTATGACAAAATTGAACCTGGAGAATATATTTTAGAAGTTGAATCGTCAGGATATGATACCGTTAAAAAAAATATTGTAATAATAAAAAATGAAATAACAGAAGTTGAACCTATTATTCTTGAAAATAACCTAGGAGATTTAGAAGGGAAAATAACATTACCGTTCACAGAAGAATTATCAAACACACAAATAATAATAAAAGACAAGAATAAGAAAATTATAGATACATTAACAACAGACAACAACGGTAAATTTAGCAAAAAAGGATTAACAAAAGGAGAATACACACTTGAAATAACAAAAGAAAAATATGAAAGCAAAACAGCAACAATAACAATAAGTCCGGGAAGATCATTCTACTATGAAGATGCATTAATATATAAATATGGATTTATCAAAGGGTCAATAATATTCTCAAATACAGCATATACAAAAGGGATATTATCATTAACAAAAGAAGGGACAGAAATAAAAACAAAAACAATAACAAATAATGCTGATTTTCGTTTTGAAGATATAACGCCTGGGAAATATACAATAACATTCAACGGTAACGGATATGAACCAATAACCATAGATATAACAGTAGTAAAGAATAAGGAAATAAATGTAGGGACAATTAGTCCTGGATATATTCTAGGAGATTTAGAAGGGAAAATAACATTACCGTTCACAGAAGAATTATCAAACACACAAATAATAATAAAAGACAAGAATAACAAAATTATAGATACATTAACAACAGACAACAACGGTAAATTTAGCAAAAAAGGATTAACAAAAGGAGAATATACACTTGAAATAACAAAAGAAAAATACGAAAGCAAAACAGCAACAATAACAATAAGTCCGGGAAGATCATTCTACTATGAAGATGCATTAATATATAAATATGGATTTATCAAAGGGTCGATAATATTCTCAAATACAGCATATACAAAAGGGATATTATCATTAACAAAAGAAGGGACAGAAATAAAAACAAAAACAATAACAAATAATGCTGATTTTCGTTTTGAAGATATAACGCCTGGGAAATATACAATAACATTCAACGGTAACGGATATGAACCAATAACCATAGATATAACAGTAGTAAAGAATAAGGAAATAAATGTAGGGACAATTAATACTACTTATATTTTTGGAGACATACAGGGCCTTATTCAACCCATGAGAATAGATGGAACAAAAGACAATATCGCTGAAAAATCTGATTTTCTTATTAAACTATATGACTCATCAAATATAGTTATAAAAGAAACAACAACCAATACAAAAGGTGAATTTTCTATAATTGGCGTTCCTGAAGGTGAATATTTATTAAAAGTTTTAAAAGAAAATTACATTACAAAAGACGTTGTTGTAGAAGTAAAAAGGAATCAATTAACTTCTGTTAACACAATTGAAGTATTGCCCGGAGGTGAAGATAAAGGCTGGGTAAAAGGAAAGGTATATTTAGAAGATAAAAGTGCCGATTCTAATAGCGGAATAATTGTTGTATTTAAAAGAGAGAAAAATACAGCCTCCACACTTGCAATAAAAAAAGTAGATAACTCAAAAATATTGAACAAATTTAATAAGAAACTTCCTATTAAATTAAACGAAGAAAATATTGAGTATGAAATTATTGATACAGCTGTTACTGACTCATATGGTAATTACAGCACATTATTACCATCTGGTAATTATGTCATAGAATTTTCAAAAGACACCTATGAATCAACAGAAACAAAAACAAATGTTGAAAAAGGAAAGATTATAGAACTAAATCCTATTCAATTAAAGAGGAAGGTAACAAAATTATATGGTTATATAACTCTACCAGGAAACATAGATAATTCTGGTGCTGTTGTTGATGTTAATGGACTAAGAGAAGTAACAAATAAAAAAGGATATTATGAAATTATAACTAAAGTTGGGACATATAAAATAAAAATATCTAAAGAAAATTATAAATTGTTTGAAGAAATGGTAAGTATTTCAGATGAAAGCAGTATGTTATATTCTAAAACTTTAGAACCATTAAAAGGTTCAATAGAAGGATTTGCAGGATATAATGTAGAAAATATTACAAATCAAGAGGGCATAACAGTAACTCTTGAAGGTACGACTTTAGATATGTCATTAAATGAACAAAATATATTCTTAACAACAACAACTGATAGCAACGGACATTATGTAATAGGGAATGTTCCTTTTGGTAATTACAAAATAACATTCTCTTCTCAAGGATTTACCTCAGTAACATTAGAAAATATAAAAATCATGCCAAATCAAAAAATGGTATTAGAACAGATTATAAAGTTAGATGAAGTTCCAAACAGTGGTTCTATATATGGTAAAGCATATTTAAAAGACTCTTCAGATATGAGTGGAATACATGTTCTTGCTAAAAAAAGAAATGGCCCAGGTTATAGCACAATAACAGATAAAGATGGAAGCTTTGTATTTCCTAAAGTAGAGTCAGGTATATATGATATAGAATTTTCAAAATTTTCCTATAAAACTGTAAGAATAGAAGAAGTAAAAGTTGAAGTTGGAAAGATAATAAATTTAGAACAAACACCTCTTCTTGAAAGAGCGTCTGGAAGAATAATAGGAACAATACATCTTCAAGGTTGGAATCATTATGAAAATATAAAAGTTGAATTATTAGGTGATTATGAAGAGGAAATTGGATATAGATTAACAACATATACAGCTACTGATGGAACATTTGTATTAGATGCGCCAATTGAACAAAACTATAATGGTTTAAAAATATACAAAAATGAAGACTTTGAAACATATGAGTACAAACAAAACTTCCAAACAACAGAAAATGGAACATATGAAGCATTCAATGGAGAGATTTTAACTTTAAAAGCTTTGTCGACAACAGTAACAGGAAAAGTAACTATATCTTCAGGCTTTGATAGTTTCTTAAATATAAAGGTTGAATTGCTATCGAAAAACAGCACAGCAACCTACGAAACATATACTGATGAAAATGGAACTTTTATGTTCCAACACATACCAATTGGTGAATATATACAAAAATCAAGTTTCCCGCAATGCGGATATGTTCTATCAGAAGTAAAAGTTACACCTGCAGAAAAAATAATAACTAATGATGTAACATTAATTCCTAATGCTGGACAGATTAGTGGTTATGCTAAATTAAAAGATATGCAGGATAGTTCTGATATATCTGTAACCCTTGAGCCATTTGATACAAATACACAAAAAATCAATTATTTTACCAAGACAAATGCAGATGGAAGTTATATTTTTGGCAGTGTACTTGCGGGGAAGTATAAATTAAGAGCTTCTAAAGAAGGTTGGAATGAACAAATAATAGATGAAATAACCGTTGAAGAATTAAAAGAAACATTTGCAAATCAATTGGAATTAGTTGATATAACACCACCAACTTTAACGAAGATTTTAATAAATGGCGGTGCAAATACAACAGACAATGCTAAGGTAATTATTTCAACATTTGCTGAAGATAAAGGTTCTGGTCTTGGCCAGATATTAATTTCAAATACTTCAGATTTCTCAAATGTCACATGGCAAAATTATGAATTTCAAAAAATACATTCAGTAGATACACAGTCTGGAATAAAAACAGTATATGTAAAGGTTAAAGATAAAGCTGGTAATGTGAGTGAAGTAAAATCAGCAACAATAGAGGTTGTTGACTTACCAGATATGACAGATCTTATAGATTATTTACATGGAAGAATTGTTGAAAAGGATGTTGTTATTACAAAAGCCCAATCACCATACTATGTGAGCGATAGTATAAAAGTAAATGAAGGTGTGACAGTAACAATAGAACCAGGGGTTACACTTGTATTTAAAACTGGAATGAAGTTTATAGTCGATGGATATCTTGTAGCTGATGGTTCAACTGAAGAAATAGTATTTAAACCGGAAAATGAAAATGATACATTTGAGATAGTAATAAATGGAAAACCTGTAGATAATAAAAATACATTAACAAATTTAAGAACAAAGAATCTAAAAACAAACATATTAAATCGAAATATATTAAAAGAAAAAATACAAAGAGATATTGAAGAAACAATTTCAGAAATCGGCTTGACCCCCGAAAATTAGACAAAAAATAAGTAAATCTCATTTTTTCACAGAAACGAAAAAATCAGAAAAATCATAAGACAAAATAAAATCATTGAAATTATCATTAAAAAGATAAAAAACGAAATCAGGAGTAAGATACTTTAAAGACCCATGAGGTCTAAGATGATTATAAAAATAAATATAGGACATATAATAATTATAAACATCATCGATATCGTTAAAAGTAATATATTCAACAAATTCTCTTTGAACAGAAGAATGAAATGATTCAATAAAAGCTTGAGAATTAGGGTTATTTTTATATCCAAATTCATGAGTAATATTGAGATCACTCATAAAAATATCAGTAATATTAGCTTTAAATTGAGGCCCATTATCAGTTCTAATAATTAAATTTTGAGGGGTAGCATTTCTGTATTCAATAGCCTGTTTAACAGTATTGATAAAATCTTTAGCTTTAATAGAATTACCAATATAAACACCAACAATTGACCTATCAAAAGAATCGATAATACTTAGAATACCAACAAATCCATTAGTTTTAGTAAAAACAAATTTAATATCAGCTTCCCAATACTGATTAGGACCAGTAATATTATGATTTTTAGGTCTTTTTTTAGGATGTTTTGAATGACGATGATAATTTCGAGTTAAATTAAGTTCTTTTCTTAATCTATGAATTTTTTTGTGATTAATAATAATACCATATTTTTGCTTAAATACA
>NZ_LBFB01000003.1:0-140700 GCF_013363285.1 Marinitoga sp. 1154
CTTTGTTATGTATGTTTATTAATAAGTCTATCCTTCCTCCGCCAACATGTGTTTCTGGATATACTTTTCCATCTGCCGCTTCTACATATAATCCAAGAAATTGATCAAGATTGTATTGATATACTCCCTCATAATAGTTCCTGCCTTTGAACATTACTGCTCCTCGTTCTTTTATGTATCTTATATATCTTTTCATCAATTTGTTTAAATCCAAGCTTCCATCTTCTTTTATATATGGTTTTATTGTATCTTTTATTGTTGCCATATAATTTTTTTCTCCATTAATTTGTGGTTTGAAATGATTGTATAACTTTTTATAATATAACGGTACTTTTACACAACATTTACCGTCACAGTCATCTATTACCCCATTTAAATATAAAAACTTGATTCTATCATCGCTTATATCAAATTCAATGCTTTCTGGCTCAAATAATATTTTCATCATTAATTCTTTTTCTTTTTTCGCTTTTGATATTATATTTTCCATGTTTTTATCTATGTATTTCCTTATATAATCATATAATGTTTTTTCAAAATGTTTTTCTGTTATTATTTTTTCTCCTTTTGCTTTTTTCATTACTAAGTCATATGCAAGTCCATTGGTTAATCCTGGTTGTCCTGCTGCGTTGTGCCATATTAATTCTTTTACTTTTTCTTCGAATATTTGTCCTGTTTCTGTTTCATGTTGATTTAGTAAATCATATACTTGTTCTTTGGTAAAGTATGGCACTTCTAAATGTTCTGCTATGTTAAATGGACTAGCGTTGTCTTCTAATATTCCGCTTAGATATCCTACGCTTATTAATATTACACTTCTGAGCTTGTATATTTGTTTTTTGTGATATATACTTCGTATTATATGCAAGAACTCATTCATTATTTTTTCATCTAATTTTTCAAATTCGTCTATCATTAATATTATTTCTTTTCCTATCTTTTCATACAATTCCTTTAACATCTCTCTTATTTTATCAAGCTTTTTTGGTATTTTTAGTTTAATTTTTTTATTATATCTATATTCTATATCATCCAATATATCAATTACAAGTGTTTCAAGAAAATCTTCTTCGCTCTTACTCCCATAACTTTCAAAAGAAATAAAAATAGGTAAATATTTATCTTTTGTTTTTTCAACAATATCATTTAACAATGTTGTTTTTCCACTTTGCCTCGGTGCTGATACTGTAAAGTACCTACAATTTTCTATATGATCAAGTGCTTCTTTCATTATATCGGGTCGCTCAACATAATAACAGGTCTTTTTATCAACAGGACCACTTGTACAGAATCTTCTCATTATTTCACCTCCGGTGTTACACGCTTACGGCGGGTTGTAGGATAAAAATTTAATATTTTAAAATAAAAACTTTTTAATATTTTCAAAGAAAATATTCATACCTCCATATACTTATATGCATCTATTCTAATCATACTTTTGCTTTCTTTTTTATTATAGCATAAATTTAACTAATATTTATTTTTATAGTTCTTTTTACATTAATAATTACATCCTTAGATGCATGAGTTTTTATTAATTTTTATTATAAGCCAATAAAAAAAACGCCATTCCAATCATAGAATGGCGTACTAAATTATTTTCTCTAATATATCATCCTCTAAGTTTCAATTGTTTATTAGCAACAGTTTCATTTAACCTTCTTACTGGTGTATTTACTGGAGCTTCTTTTAATATTTCCGGATTTGTTTTGGCTTCTTCCAATATTTTATGCATCACATCTATAAAGTGATCTAATTCTTCTTTAGATTCTGTTTCTGTTGGCTCTATCATCATCGCTTCATGAACTATTAACGGGAAATAAATTGTTGGCGGATGTATACCGTAATCTAATAATCTTTTTGCAAAATCTAAAGTTTTTACTCCATATTCTTTTAAGAAAGTTCCGTCTATTATAAACTCATGTTTGCATATTTCGTTATATGCTATTTTAAATTCTTTTTCTAATTTTTTCCTTAAATAGTTAGCATTTAAAACAGCCATTTCACTTGCAAACTTTAATCCTTCTTTTCCCATCATTAATATATATGTATAAGCTCTAACCATAACACTAAAGTTCCCATAAAAAGTTCTTAATCTTCCTATACTTTTTGGAATATTATAATTTAAATAATATTTTCCTTCTTCATTTATGTCTACAATAGGCTTTGGTAAGTAATCCTTTAATTTTTCTTTTACACCTACCGGACCACTACCCGGACCACCCATTCCATGCGGTGTTGAGAATGTTTTATGTAAATTCAAATGAACTATATCAAACCCCATATCTCCAGGTCTTACTTTTCCCATTATTGCATTCAAGTTTGCACCATCATAATACAATAATGCATTATGTTCATGAGCTAATTTTGCCATTTCTAATATATCTTTTTCAAATAAACCAAGTGTATTTGGATTTGTTAACATTATCGCAGCAACACTATCATCCATAACTTTTTTAAATTCTTCTAAATCTACTCTTCCATCTGGCCCTGATTTTACTTCAACAACATCAAACCCTGCCATTTTTGCAGAAGCTGGATTTGTTCCATGAGCAGAATCTGGCAAAATAACTTTTGTTTTATTTGCATAACCATTATCTTCTATATATTTTCTTACAATAAGCATTCCTGTTAATTCACCATGTGCTCCTGCTGCTGGTTGCAATGTAACGGCATCCATACCTGTTATTTCACCAAGATATTTTTGTAAATTATACATCAATTCAAGCGCTCCTTGAATATGCTCTTCTTCTAAATACGGATGTATATTGTTAAATAAGTTTGCCATTTCTTCGTTTAACATCGGATTATATTTCATTGTACAAGAACCTAAAGGATAAAATCCACTATCCACAGAATGATTTTTTCTTTCTAATTCGTTATAATGTCTAACAATTTCTAATTCATGTACTTGGGGTAAACTTGGTTCTTTTTTTCTTAATAATTCTTCTTCTAATTCAATTTTTGTTTCAGGAACATCTAATTTTGGTAGAGAAAATGCGGTTCTTCCACTTTTATCTTTTTCAAAAATCAATTTCATCTATTTCACCTACCTTAGAAATCAAATAATCAATTTCTTCTTTTGTGTTTAATTCTGTTGAACAGAATAATGCATAATTTTTCTTATCTTCAAAGAATTTCCCTAAGTTTAAAGGTCCTATATATTTTTCTTCTAATAATTTTTTATTAAATACATCTAAATCAAATCTTGGTTTTATAACAAATTCATTGAAAAATTCTCCTTCAAAAACAGGATCAAATTTTTCTGATTCAATTAATTTTTTCGCTAAATAATGCGCTTTTTGGTAATTTTGATAAGCTATTTCTTTTAATCCTTCTCTTCCAATAATGCTTAAATAAACAGATGCAATAACAGCCATTAATGCATGATTTGAACAAATATTCGATGTAGCTCTTGCTCTTCTAATATGTTGTTCTCTTGTTTGCAATACCATTACAAAACCTTTTTTTCCATCTGCATCGATTGTTTCTCCAATAATTCTTCCGGGCATTTGTCTTATATACTTTTGTTTTGATGCGAAGAAACCAAAAGTAGGACCTCCAAAAGACATGTAATTTCCTAATGATTGACCTTCACCAACAACTATATCTGCACCTAAATTCCCTGGTGATTCTAATAACCCTAGGGCTATGGGATATGCATTTACTATTAATAATACTTTTTCAGGTAATATTTCTTTTATTTGTTTAATATTTTCAATAATTCCAAAAAAATTCGGATATGAAATTACAACTGAACTCGTATTTTCATCTATTTTAGATTTCAAATCTTCTAAATTTATCCTTCCTGTTTTTTCATCATAATCAATTAATTCAATTTCTATATTTTGAGATTCCGTATATGTTTTTGATACTTCGATGTATTCTGGATGAATTGATTTTGCTACTAATGCTTTATGTTTTCTATTTACCCTTGATGCCATCAATATGGCCTCAGCAACAGCTGTCCCACCATCATACATAGAAGAATTTGCTACTTCCATACCTGTTATTTCACAAATAGCTGTTTGAAATTCATATAATGCTTGTAATGTTCCTTGAGAAACTTCTGCTTGGTATGGCGTGTATGCAGTCAAGAAATTCCTTTTTGTAGCTAATTGATATACTGCTGAAGGTACATAATGTTTATAAATACCTGCTCCTCTAAACATTGCATAATTTTCTAAATTAGTAGTTCTTTTTGATAATTCTAATAATTCCCTTTTAACTTCAATTTCCGATTTTGATTCAGGTATATTTAATTCCCCATCAAATAATTCAGGAATATCTTTGTATAATTCTTTTATATTATCAATTCCAATTACATTCATCATTTCTTTTATATCTTCTTCTGTATGTGGAATATATGGAAAATTTTTCACCTATTTCACCTCACTCTTAAAATTTCAAAGACCCGGAAAACCGGGCCCCATGATTATAATAAGTTTTTATATTCTTCTTCACTTAATAATTCTTCTAATTCACTTTCGTTAGAAAGTTCTAATTTCACTATCCAACCTTTTCCTTCTGCATCTTCATTAATAATTTCAGGAGACGCATCTAATTCTGTATTTACTTCAATAACTTTTCCTGATATTGGAGAGTAAACATCACTGGCAGATTTCACTGATTCTACAGCGCATAAAACTTCACCTTTTGAAATTTCTTTTCCTTCTTCAGGTAATTCAACAAATGTTACATCACCTAATTCTTCTGCTGCATGTGACGTAATTCCTATTGTAGCAATTTTACCTTCTACTTCTACCCATTCGTGAGTTTTTGTAAATTTTTTCATTTTCATACCCTCCTAAGTTATTTTCTATTTTTTACACTACCTCTATAAAATGGTGTTTTTATTACTTTTGCTTTCACTCTTTTCCCTCTTATTTCTACTTCTATTTCTGTATCTTTTTTGTAATATGGTTTATTTAACATAGCTAATGCTATCGGTTTCTCCAATGTTGGAGACATTGTTCCACTTGTAATAAAACCTACTTCTTTATCCTCAGCAAATATTTTATAACCATGTCTTGGAATACCTTTTTCTAACATTTCTATACCTTTTAATCTTCTTCTAATCCCAATTTCTTTTTCTTTTAATAATGTTTCTTTACCAATGAAATCTTTTTCCATATCAACTGCCCATTTTAGCCCTGCTTCAAAAGGGGTAATTTCATCTGTCATATCATTTCCATATAATAAATAGGTAGCTTCCAATCTTAATGTATCTCTTGCACCTAATCCTGCTGGTTTACCATCATATTTAGACAACAATTCTATTAATTTTCTCCACATAGGAACCGCAGCTTCTTTTTCTAAGTAAATTTCAAAACCATCTTCACCTGTATAGCCAGTCCTCGAAATTAAACATTTTATTCCATTAATTCTTCCTTCAGTGAAATTATAATATGAAATTTCTTTCAAATCAACCCCTGATATTTCTTGTAACATTTCTTCAGCTTTTGGACCTTGAACAGCTATTTGTGCTGTTTTATCTGAAATATTTGTTACATTAACATCGAATTTTTCTGCCTGTTTTAATATCCAATTATAATCTTTTTCAATATTTGAAGCATTCACAACTAATAAAAGATGTGTATCTGAATATTTATAAGCTAATAGATCATCTATAATTCCACCATTTTCATTTAACATTGGAGAATAAACTATTTCTTCTGGTTTGATTTTTTCTACATTATTTGTTATTAAATAATTTACGAATTTTACCGCTTCTTTTCCCTTAATATCAATTTCTCCCATATGGGAAACATCAAATATTCCCACGTTATTTCTTACAGCATTATGTTCTTCTTTTAAAGAAGAATACCATACAGGCATTTCCCAACCACCAAATGGAACCATTTTTGCTCCTAATCTTACATGTTCTTCAAAAAGCGGTGTCCTCTTTAAATTTTCCATTAATCTGCCTCCTTATTTTCTAAAATTTCTTTTGCATTTTCATAATCATTTTCTTTAACAAAAACATTCATTATTGTTCCATTTCCAAAAAACTCTCTTCCTATACCTATTTCTTTTGGCGCTTTTACTAATACGCTTATTCCTTCTGATTCTAATAACTGTTTCACCAATTGCGCTTCGAAATCATTAATATGCGATTTTAATAATTTCCACATTTTATCACCTCACTAATGGTATTATACATCTAAAATTTGTATTTATAAAGAAAAGAAAATTTATAAAAAACGTGGTATAATAACAATAAACGGCAATAAATGAAAAAAATTTCATATATTCGTAGTTTTTCACGTTTAATAATAAGGAGGGAATTTTTATGCCTGAAATTAAAAAAATAGGTATTATCACCAGTGGTGGCGATGCACCCGGGATGAATGCAGCAGTTAGAGCTGTTACCAGAACTGCATCTTCAAAAAATATTGATGTAATCGGATTTTATAAAGGTTATGCTGGAATACTTGATAAAGATTATGTTGAATTAACCTATTCTTCTGTAGGAGGGATAATGGAAAAAGGCGGAACTATATTAAGGACTGCCAGAGTCCCTGAATTTAAAAATCCTGAAATTAGGGCTGAAGCTGCAAAAAATTTAAAGGATTTAAAAGTTGACGGTTTAGTTGTTATAGGGGGTGAAGGTAGTTTAACAGGTGCTAAACTATTGTTTGAAGAACACAATATTCCTGTTATTGGTATTCCAGCCTCCATAGACAATGATATTCCTGATACAGATATGGCAATAGGTGTTGATACATGTTTGAATACTGCTGTGGATGCTATGCAAAAATTAAAAGATACAGCATCTTCTCATGAAAGAGCTTTTATAGTTGAAGTTATGGGAAGAGGTTCTGGATATATTGCTTTAATGTCTGGTTTATCTGTTGGTGCAGAAGCTGTTATTATACCAGAGGTTCCTGTAGATTATGATGAATTGACAGATAAAATCTGGAAAGAAAGAAAGAGGGGTAAGATCAATTGTATTGTGGTAGTTGCTGAAGGTGCGGCAAGTGCCTACTCAGTTGCAAGACATTTTGAAAATAAAATAGGTTATGAAACACGAATAACTATTTTAGGTCATATACAAAGAGGTGGTTCCCCAACTGCATTTGACAGAATATTAGCTTCAAGAATGGGATATTCTGCAGTAAACTTTCTTTTAGAAGGAAAATTCGGAACTATGGTTGCTTTAGAAAAAGGCCAAACAGTTACTGTTCCACTTGAAAAAGTCTTAAGCGAAAAAAAGATTTTAGATCCTAAATTAATAGACTTAGTAAATACATTATCTTAAGGAGTGATTTTATGAGAAGAACTAGAATTGTTGCTACTATTGGACCAGCTACTGAATCTGAAAATATGGTTAGAGAATTAATAAAAGCTGGTGCTGATGTTCTAAGATTAAATACATCACATGAAAGTCCCAAAGTGCATCAAAAAAGAATAGAAATAATTAAAAAAATAAGAAATGAATTCAGTAAACCTGTTGCTATTCTCCTCGATTTAGCAGGG
This sequence comes from Marinitoga sp. 1154, assembly GCF_013363285.1. Taxonomy (NCBI): domain Bacteria; kingdom Thermotogati; phylum Thermotogota; class Thermotogae; order Petrotogales; family Petrotogaceae; genus Marinitoga; species Marinitoga sp. 1154. Next base: position 7,480 of record NZ_LBFB01000003.1, read on the forward strand.
CCTAAAATAAGGACAGGTAAATTTAACAAAGATGAAGTAACCTTAAAAGAGGGACAGGATTTTATACTAACAGCTGAAGAAATCATAGGAGATGAAACAAAAGTTTCAATAAATTACAAAGGATTACCAAAAGATGTTAAACCCGGTGATTTAATTCTAGTAAATGATGGAAAATTAAAATTAGAAGTTATAGAATCTGATGGTATAAATATAAAAACAAAGGTAAAAAACACTGCAACTATTACGCATAGAAGAGGGATCAATGCCCCAGGAGCAGATATAAAAATTCCTGCATTGACAAATAAAGATAAGGATTACATTAAATTCGGTATTGAAAATGAAGTGGATTATTTTGCTTTATCTTTTGTAAGAAAACCAGAAGATGTTATTGAAATGCGCGAAATTTTAAAATCGTTAAATGCTTTAGATGCTCAGATTATTAGCAAAATAGAAACAAAACAAGCCATTGACAATGATCTTGAAAAAATAATAGAATTATCAGATGCTGTAATGGTTGCAAGGGGTGATTTAGGTGTTGAAGTTGAAGCGGAAAAAATTCCTGTATTGCAGAAGAGAATCATAAGTATTGCAAATAAAAAATCAAAACCTGTAATTACAGCAACACAAATGCTTGAAACAATGATAGAAAATCCCGTACCAACAAGAGCTGAAACTACCGATATTGCAAATGCTATTCTTGATGGAACAGATGCAATTATGTTATCTGGAGAAACTTCAATAGGAAAGTATCCTCTAGAAGCTGTAAAAGTCATGGATAGAGTAGCATTAGAAACTGAACCATATATGAATCATTACGGTGCCTTATTTTTTGATTTTGACGAAGACGACTCTACTACAAATGCTATTTCAAAGGCTGCTAATGAAATTGCTATTTCTACCGGAATAAAAACAATTGTTGCTGTTACCGATAAAGGTTATACAGCAAGAGCAGTTTCAAGATATAGAGAAAATGTTAATATTATTGCCGTTACACATTCAGAAAGAACTTATAACAGATTGGCTTTGGTATGGGGAGTAACTCCAATGATTGTAAATGAGTTCGTAAGTACAGATACTATGTTATATATAGTGAAACAATCATTAAAAAATGAAGGATTAGTAAAATCAGGAGAAAAAATAATATTTACTGCTGGTATCCCTTATGGATTTTCCAGTAAAACTAATTTCTTACATATTGCAGAAATAAAATAAACTGTGCATATCGCACAGTTTATTTTATTTAAATATTTCTTTTATTTTCTTTTTCCTCTTTTTATCTTTAATGAGTTCAGCACTACAGTTATAGAACTGAATGCCATTGCTGCTTTTGCAATTGCAGGATGAAATAATCCGGACATTGCAGCGGGAATAGCTATTACATTATAGAAAAATGCCCAGAATAAATTAGATTTTATTACTGAAAATGTTTTTCTTGAAATTTCTACTGTATCAACTATCTCCGAAACACCACCTTTTACTATAATCACATCAGCATTTGAAACATCATGAAAATGTTGTTGTTTTTTTCTTTATTTTCATATATTTTATTATTAAATATATTGTTGTTATTGTTATTCCTAATATACCAAAAGATTTAATTTGATATGAGAATGATTTCAATAATGCGGATACCCATGATATTAATGAAATAAAAAATATTAATATATCAAAATTAAAACTTAATTTTTTTATTGATTTAAATGCATCAATTATTATATATTTTCCTAAATAAAATATTATATATGAACCTGTAATAATTTCTATCACATAAAAATCTGGATTTTTATGTGATAGATTGTTTTCAATAAACAAAAACATTACAGGAAGTGATATTATTATTGCTAATATCATATTTTTTCTACTTTCTTTGTATCTTTTTTTATTATATTCATTCTCTTTAATTTCTTCTATATCATATCCTGTTTCTAATAATTTTCCTTTTAAAATATTAAAAGCAACTTCTTTTTCAAATGTAATCTCTACCAATTCTTTATCTAATTTCACATTAGCTTTTTTTATACCTGGTATTTTATTTAATGTCTTCTCTACAGTTCTTGCACATGAAGAACATGTCATTCCGGATATTTTATATACACCCTTCATATTTATCCCTCTATTCCACACAACAACTCATTTTTGAAATATCTCTTTTAAAGTCTTGAGCTCCAAGTTTTATTATTTCTGAAAGAGTTGGAAAAACATGTATTGTCTCAATAACTTCTTTTATTTTCATTTTATTTTTAATAATCATAGTTGCTTCATGAATTATATCACCAGCTAAAGGAGATAATAACTGTATTCCTAAAATTTCTTCGGTATTTTCATTAATAACAAACCTAATAGCTCCTTTTGTGTCTTTTATTGCTATAGCCTTTGGTAAATTTTCCAGTTTAACAAAATTGCATTTTATTTTTATATCATTCTTTTTTGCTTCTTTTTCAGTTAACCCAACACTTGCAAATTGAGGATCCGTAAATATAGCATATGGTATTATGCTATAATCCATTTTTTCCTTACTTTCAGAATACATATTTTTCACGGCCAAATTTCCTTCCTTAGCAGCAATAGTTTCAAGCATAGGATTTCCTATTACATCTCCAGCAGCCCAGATGTTTTCAACTGCTTTTAAATACTTATCCACTACTATTTCTTTTCTATTTCCTAATTTGATATTTATTTTCTCTAATCCTAAATCATCTGTATTTGCAACTCTTCCTGCGGCAATAAGAAGTTTATCAAATTGGATTTTTTTATCATCTTCAAGAATAACTACATTATTTTTAATTACTTTTATTTTTGCATTTTTAATAATTTTTATACCTTCATCTTTTAAATAATTACTTATTAACCTTTCAAAATCATCATCTACACCATTCATTATATGATTGGTAGCTTCTAATATTACTACTTTAGAACCAAATCTCGAAAATATTTGAGCAAATTCCAGTCCTAATGCTCCACCACCAATTATAATTAATTTATCCGGTAATTCTTTTAAATCTAAAGCTTCTTTATTTGTTAAAAATTCAATGTTTTCTAAACCTGGTATTTGAGGAATATATGTCCTTGAACCTGTAGCAATTAAAAATTTTTCACCTTTTATTTTTTTGTTATTTACTATAATAGTGTTTTTATCAATAAATTTTGCTTTTCCATTCAAAAATTCTACATTCTTTAAATTTTTAAGAATTTTTATATATTTTTCCTTTCTAGCTTTTAATACCAATTTATCTTTTTCTTCAATAATTTTAGAATAATCAATTTGTAGATTTGTCTTTATTCCTTCAAAAATATTGTTTTGTATTTTGTAAATCAATTCTGCTTTATATAACAGATGTTTAGTAGGGAAACATCCTACATTTACACATGTACCTCCTATTTCTATATTTTCATTATTATTAATAATCAAAGTTTTTTTATTTTTTCTTTCTGCTTCAAGTGCTGCAGAAAATCCGGCCGCTCCTCCTCCAATAATAATCAATTCGTATTTCATAATCCACCTCCTCTTACCCCACCTACATAGGGTGTCTTAATATTATTATAATCTTATATTATTACATTTCTATTAATAAAACAAAGTATATTATTTTTTATAGTGTAACCCTGGTTACAGACAAAATAGACAAAATGAGTTATAATTAATATGTAAATAAATAATATTTTTCACAAAGCGAGGAGATAATATGAGCGAATTGTTTAATAAAAAAGAATATTTAAAAAACTTGATAAAAAGAGTAAACCAGGAAAAAGATAATGAAGAATTAAAGAAGGAATTACAAAGCATTATAAGAGAATTATCAGCAGAAGAAATTGCTTTAGTAGAACAGGAATTAATGGATAATGAAGGAATAACAATTGATCAAATCCAATCAGTATGTGATGTACATCTTAATTTATTTAAAGAATATATAGATAAAGAAAAAATAGAAGTTGAATCCTGGCATCCTATTTATATTTTAATGAAAGAACATGAACACATTATAAAAACCGCAGAAAAAATAAGAGATATTGCAAAAAAAATATTAGAGAAAAAATCCATTCAGGAAGCGTTTCCGCTATTTATGAATTTAAATATTCACATTGATAATCTTATGGCTGCAGAAAATTATTTTTTAAAAGAAGAAAATGTTTTATTTCCCTATATAGAAAAATACGGAATAACAAAACCTCCTGCAATAATGTGGAGGGAACATGATCAGGTAAGAGATTTAAGGAAAAAAATTATAAAAATAAAAGATAATAAAAATTTTGAAGAAATAAAAAAAGATTTATACAATATTTCATTAGCATTATTAGAATTATTTATGAATCATGTTCATAAAGAGCATTCTGTCTTATTTCCAACTGCTTTAAAATTAATTAAAAAAGAAGAATGGTTTGATATAAGAAAACAATTTGATGAAATTGGATATTGCTGTTTTGATCCAGAACCATTGGATTTAGAAAAAAGTGAAACAGAAGGTGTATTAGAAGGGAAAATAAAACTTCCAAGTGGAGAATTAACAGTAGAACAATTAAAGTATATATTGAATACATTACCAATAGATATAACTTTTGTTGATGCAAATGATGAAGTTAAATATTTTAGTGAATCTAAAGAAAGAATTTTTATAAGAAGCAGAGCAATTTTAGGAAGAAAAGTAGAAAATTGTCATCCTCCTAAAAGTGTAGATATAGTAAAAAAAATTGTTAATGATTTTAAAAGTGGAAAAAGAGATAATGCTGATTTCTGGTTAAAAATAGGAGAAAAATATGTATATATAAGATATTTTGCTGTAAGAAATGACAAAGGTGAATATCTTGGAACTTTAGAAGTAACCCAGGATATAAAACCAATCCAGGAAATAACAGGCGAAAGACGTATTTATGACGAAAAAAATTAAAATATTATGGAGGTGTTAGTAATGGGTAGTATGTTTTGTTATCAATGTTCAGAAGCAGCAAAAGGTATAGGGTGTGAAGCTTTTGGTGTGTGTGGTAAAACCCCAGAAGTTGCAAATTTACAGGATATGTTAATATGGCTAACAAAAGGTTTATCTTTTTGGACTTTAAAAGCAAAAGAATACGATATAAAAGATGATGAAGCAAATTTATTTGTCGCAGAAGCATTATTTATAACCATAACAAATGTTAACTTTTCAGTAGAAAGAATGGTAGAATTTATTGAAAAAGCTATAGAATTAAGAGACAAAATGAAACATAAATTTCTTGATGCATATGTAGCAAAAGAAGGTAAACCATTTGAAGAAAAGATTCCAGAAGCTGCAGAATGGTATAAACCAGGTGGAGCAGAAATTTATGAATTAAAAGGTGCAGAAGTTGGGGTTTTGGCCGATAAAGATGAAGACATCAGATCTTTGAAACAATTAGTAATATATGGATTAAAAGGAATTGCGGCATATGCTGATCATGCATACGTGTTAAAACATTCAAATGATGATATATTATATTTCTTACAGAAGGGATTAGTTGAAACATTAAGAGAAGATATAACAGCAGAGGAATTAATAAATTTAACACTTGAAACAGGAAAATATGCAGTTGAGGTAATGGCATTATTGGATAAAGCTAATACATCAACATATGGAAATCCAGAAATTACAGAAGTTTATACCGGTACATATAATACACCAGCTATATTAATCAGTGGACACGATTTGTTGGATTTAGAAGAATTATTAAAACAAACAGAAGGAACAGGAATAAAAATTTATACACATGGTGAAATGTTACCAGCTCACGCATATCCAGAATTAAAGAAATATAAACACTTAGCAGGAAATTTTGGAGGTTCATGGTGGAGACAGGATAAAGAATTCGAAGAATTCGGTGGCGCAATATTAATGACAACAAACTGTTTAGTTCCACCAAAAGAATCATATAAAGATAGAGTATTCACCACAGGATTAGTTGGATTTGACAAATTAACTCATATTCCAAATAGAACAGATGGAAAACCAAAAGATTTCTCACCAGTTATAAAGAAGGCGTTAGAATTAGGACCAATTCCAGAAAGAAAAGGAAAAAAATTAGTTATAGGTTTTGCTCATGAACAAGTAGCTCAAGTAGCAGATAAAGTAATTGAAGCTGTTAAAACAGGAGCTATTAAAAAGTTCTTTGTAATGGCTGGTTGTGACGGAAGACATAAAGAAAGAGAATATTATACAGAGTTTGCAGCTAACTTACCAAAAGATACAGTTATCTTAACAGCAGGATGTGCAAAATATAGATATAATACATTAGAACTTGGAGATATCGGAGGAATTCCAAGGGTATTAGATGCAGGTCAATGTAATGACTCTTATTCATTAGTAGTAACAGCATTAAAATTAAAAGAAGCATTTGGATTAAAAGATATTAACGAATTACCAATTGAATATAATATAGCTTGGTATGAACAAAAAGCAGTAGCAGTATTATTAGCATTATTATACTTAGGCGTAAAAGGAATAAAATTAGGTCCGAAATTACCAGCATTTGTTTCACCAAATGTATTGAAAGTATTAGTTGACAATTTTGGAATTAATCCTATTACTACTGTTGAAAAAGATCTTGAATTTTTCTTGAATAAATAATTAAATAAAAATAATTATCCCCCTCTGAAATTCAGAGGGGTTTTTTGTTATTAATAATATTATGTTGTATATTGCAATTGAAAAAAACATTAAACATTTTTGTAATCTGGACCTCTATGTTCTATTTGTTTTAACATTTTATATAAATCATGTTTTTCAACATTTCCTTTGAAATTATATATCCCAACAATTCCACACAATGGTTACATCCCCTTTATAAAACTTTGTTAAATGAAAATTTACTTCATATAAAAAATGCATTTACTCACATATTTTTATATTTTCATTATTTTTAAGTATAAAATAAAATGAAATTAAAATTATTCCAACTCCTATAATATAAAAACCGTATTGTATTACTATTTTACCAATAAAACCAAAAAATAAATTCCCAACAGGCATTAATATGCTTGCAAGTGTAAAAATTACAGAGAATACTCTTCCCTGATAATCAGAATCAACATTTTTTTGAACATAACTGAAAAATGAAACATTGAATTGTCCAAGAAATAATCCAAATAAAAAAGTACTAATATAAAGCATAATAATTTCTTTAAATTGAATTAATAATAGTGAAGATCCCATTAAACCAAAAATAATACCATTTGTAAGTATTTTTTCATCGTACTTTGAAAATAATCTGGAAGTTACAACAACAAAAATAGAACCAACTGCTTCGGCGGTTAATGCTCCGGAATATGCCATTGGAGAATTTAAAACACTTTTAGAAAATAACGGTATATACAGATTGTATCCTGCTATAAAAAAATTTACTAAAGATGCTGTTAGTATCATTTTTCTTAAATTTTTATTTTTCCATATATATTTAATCCCATTTTTAAATAAAATAATTCCGTTTTTTGTTTTTGTCAAATTATCTTTTTTATATTGATAATCAATAAAAATTTCTGAAAATCCTGAAAAAAGAAATGTTGCTCCATTAATCAGGAAAATTACATGTATTGGCACAACATTTATCAATGAAATACTAAAAAGCGGAGAAATTACTTTTATGATATTTTCCATGCTATTAAACCATGCATTAAAACTTACTATATCTTCACTATTTATTACTTCAGAAACTATTGAACGACTTGCAATGGAAAATATTGCAAAAACAGCAGAAGATAATATATAGACCAATGCTATCATTGTTATGGATGGATAGTTAATAGATATTATACCAAGTAAAGTCATTGTTATCCCATTTATAAAATCACATATTATCATCAATTTTTTTCTATTTAATATATCTACAGTTGTTCCGCCAATTATATTTAGAATTAACATAGGTAATATTACTAATGATGATATTATTCCTATAATTTTTGTATCTCCCGTTTTTGATATTATCCACCAATTAATAGCATATAAAAAAAACAAATCTCCCATATATGAAACTGCGTTACCAGAAATTAAAAGAAGTTGATTCTTTTTTTTAGATAATACACTCATTATGACATCTCCTTTAACCTTTCGGGCGCTGTTAAGTAATATACATAACATTTATCTTCTTCTGTAAAGGAAGTTATATATATTTTCTTACCTGGAAAAGATTTTAAGGTGTTTCGAGTTTTCTTTAATTTATTAATAAGATCTTCTTTTTCTATTTGACGTATTTCACCGAGATAATTTATTGAAACCAATACATTTAAGTCATAAGCAAATTCCATTTTTTTCTGTATCTCATTCATTATTGGATAATTTTTGAAGATAAATTGTTGGGGTTGATAACCGTTTTCATATCTTTTCAATAATTTTAAAAATTTTTGTTCAAAAACATTTTCGGTCCAGTTATTACTATATCTAAATACAATAGAGGTATGATAATCTCCTATATTTTTTGAAAAATCCTTGTCATTAAAAATTCTATAATTCATAATTGTACTTGCTATTAATGACTCTATATTCATAATTTTTGATATTTTGGATAGAATCCTTTTTATAATAAAAATTATTTTTTCATCATTTTCGATTTTATTCTTTATTTTAAAAGTGTCGATTAATATATCATTATCTGTATAAGGGACAAAGCCATGTTTTTCAACTTCGAATAATTCTTTTGTATGTTCATCTGATAAGAAATTGTAGTTATTATTTTTTTCTTTTATTATTTTTACAAAATCTGAAAAATATGATTTATTTTTATTCTCATATTTATCGTTTAATATATCAAAGAAACTTTGTTTTAATACATGAACACTTTTCTGATCCATTATATTATGTGAAAAGATCATATTTAATTTGATACAGTTTTCGGTATAATTTATATAAAACATATATAATAAATGATTTAACCTGTTTTTTATTAATATTTTTTCTATTATTTCATTAATTCTTTCTTCAGGCTCATTTTCAAATATTAAAACATCCTCTGAAATATCAAAGCCTTTATTATATTCAACAAAATACAAAGTATCTTCTTCTACAATTTTACTTCTTAGTAATTCATGAGTATTTATTAATTCATTTAATGCTTTTGTGATTTTGTTTAGCTCGTATATGAAAGGAATATTTATGTTTACATGAATATATGAGTTAAAGTTATCATAATAATAAACTTTTTGAAGATAATGTGTTTCGTATTTTTTAAAGATTTTATCGCTCAATATTTTTTTATTAATTTTTTTATACCATTCCTCGATTGTTTTTTCTGAGGAAATAATCAATTTTTTTAATATTGGTTTATAATGTATCTGATTTAAGTTTTTTTCTATATATTCTGTCATTGAATTAATGTCTGGATATATATATAAAAAATCATCCGATAAATTTATATCAAATACTTTTTCTAAATTATTTATTAATTTTAAAGATGATAATGAATCACTGCCTGGCAACATAAAGAAAGATATATTGTCTGAAACATTATCTTCATATGATAGTGTTGTTTTAATGATATTTTTTATTTTCTGTTTTATATAGTCATCTGAAATATTATTCTTTACTCTTAGAGTTTGTGTATAATATTCTTCAAACATTTTTATTAATGATTTCATATCTATTTTTTTATTAATATTCAAAGGCATTTTATCTATTCTTATATAGAATTCCGGAATCATATATTTATTAAGAAATTTTCTTAAAACATTTTTAATTTTATTACCCTCAATTTCTTTATTTGAAATATAAAAACAAATTAGCTTCTTTTTATAATAAATTATTTTTAATTGTTTTATGGGAAAATTATTATAAATTCTGTTTTCAATCTCTTCCAACTCCACCCTGATTCCGTTTATCTGAATCTGTGAATCCTTTCTTCCAAGAAATATAATATTATTATCTTTTATATAACCATAATCCCCCGTTTTATAATACTTTTCACCATTTATTAGTACAAACATCTCTTCTGTTAATTTCTTATTGTTATAATATCCATCTGTAACCCCATTACCACCAACTAAAATTTCACCTTCTTTACCTTCAGTACCTTTTTCTTTTTTAATTTTTATTTTTACGCCATTTAACGCCTTACCTATTGGGACAGTTTTTTTAATATTATTCTTTATTTCATACATTGTTGCATATACCGTTGTTTCTGTAGGCCCGTATAGATTGAAAATCTGCGTATTATCTAAAATATTTCTTACCTTATTTGCTAAAGAAACAGGGAACACCTCTCCAGCAACCATTAAATATTTTAAATCCTTGCATTTTTCAGAAAATTTTTCATTTTCTGAAATCATGCTTAATATCGAAGGAGAAAGTGCAAGATGTGTAATTTTATATTCATAAATAATGTCTATTAATTCTTTGAATAATTCCTGATCCCTTTTACAGGGAATAACTATACTTCCACCACCAGAAACCCAACCAAATAATTCCGATAATGAAACATCAAATGTAAAAGGTGTGCTAAATAAATATCTATCTTCAATATTAACAGGAAATTTCAATTGTAATTCATTTATAATCCATGAAAGATTTTTATGTCTTGCAATAACTCCTTTTGGTTTGCCTGTACTACCAGATGTAAATAAAATGTATGCATAATTCTCTATATCAATATTTTCATCAAAATTCGATTTTTTAATCATTCCATTTTTCACATTAAAAATTTTATTATTAAATAATGAAGTATATTTTTTATATTCAAAATTAATAAGTACGGGTTTTTCAGAAAATTGAGTGATTATTTCTTTTATCTTGTTTTCTGGATAATTATCTGATATAGGAACATATGCAGCTCCTATTTTAAAAAGAGCTAGTATTGTAAACAACAAAAATTCATCTTTTTTCATTATGATAGGAATAATATCCCCTTTTTTTATTCCAACTGAGTAAAAATAACCAGCAAGATTATCGGTAATTAAATCTGTTTCTCCATAACTATACTGTACTCCTTCTGTCGTAATAAGTGCTGTTTTTTTTCTGTTTTTAGATACCTGTTCTTTAAATTCTTTTATTATATGTTTTTGATTCAATAGATTATCCTCCTTTTTGTGAAATTATTAATATATACTTTAATAAATCAATATATAATTTATTGTTGTGCATTTATCCCTCCATCAACAAAAATACTTTCCCCATTTATGTATTTTGCTTTTTCCGAAATTAAAAATTTTATTATTTCACTATATTCTTGAAAATTCCCACGTCTCCGCAAAGGAATTTTATCTTTTTTTATTTTTAAGAAGAGTCTGGTTTATTTTTTTTATTATTTTTATCAGGAATATCATTAACTTTGTTTAATAATATTACAGACAAATATTGTGAATTTTATAACTTATAAGTTACGACAAAACTTTATGAATATATAATTTTTATATTATGTTACTTCATAATTAAAAGATATTATTCTCACCTTTCAATTTACAATAATTTTAGCAAAAAAAAAAAAAAATAGTCAACAACATAAAGTAAAATTTAAGTAAATTTTTAACCAACTTTTCTTTTCTTAAATTTGATAAATTTACATAATTATTATATCACTTGATATATTTTTATTGTTAATTTTTTATTATTTATAGGTTTATTTATACTTTTAATTTAATAGAAAACCAAAAAAATTCTTACCAGTAGCAGTATTATTAGCATTATTATACTTAGGAGTAAAAGGAATAAAATTAGGTCCGAAATTACCAGCATTTGTTTCACCAAATGTATTGAAAGTATTAGTTGACAATTTTGGAATTAATCCTATTACTACTGTTGAAAAAGATCTTGAATTTTTCTTGAATAAATAATTAAATAAAAATAATTATCCCCCTCTGAATTTCAGAGGGGTTTTTTGTTATTAAAGTTCAAAAAAATTAATTATTAGTAAATATAATTCTTTTTTTCTTATTTTCAAAATATATTTTCTGATTATTGCATTTTTAAAAATATATTACGAATAGTATAATCCGAAGTGTAATTGGATGGGGGTTAAATTATATTTTAGGGAGGTATGGACAAAGTGAAGCGTTTTTTTTTGAATGTTTTAGTTATTATCTCATTGACTTTATTATTATTAACAGGGTGTGTAAAACAAGTTGATGGAAATTCTGGAGAAATTACTGCTTCTACTATTGTTGTTAAAGGAGAATGGACACAAGCGTATTTCAGAGGAACTCCAAACAATTGGGGAATAACATTAATGCAAAAAGTTGCGCCAAACACATGGGAGATTATAATTACATTTAATAATGGTGATGGATACGGGGCTCCGCGATTCAAAATAGATCATTATAGTGATTGGAGCGAAAGCTATCCCGCAACAGATTATGAAGTTCAGCCATATACTACATATAAGATAACCTTTTATGATGATACACATTATATAGATGTAAAAAAATATACAAGTCCTATAAATGGAGTAATATTACAGGCTTTTCAATGGTATTTGCCAGAATATGATGAAAATACACAAAGAGGGTTATGGGTAGAACTTTCTGAGAAAATACCGGATCTGGCATCTATGGGAATAACAGCATTATGGTTACCACCTGCTTATAAAGGTCAGGCCGGTAAAAGTGATGTGGGATATGGAGTATATGATATGTATGATCTTGGAGAGTTCAATCAAAAGGGAAGTATTGCAACAAAATATGGAACCAAAGATCAATATTTAAATGTTATAAATTCGGCACATTTGTATAATATGCAGATTTATGCTGATGTAGTATTTAATCATAGAATGGGAGCAGATACCACAGAATGGGTTAATGCATATAAAGTTTCCTGGAATGATAGAAATTATGTTCTTGAAAATAAAGACATAAAGGCTTGGACCGTTTTCGATTTTCCTGGAAGGGCAAATAAATATTCTGATTTCAAATGGAGATGGTATCATTTTGATGGAGTGGATTGGGATCAAAGTACTCAAGAAAGTGCAATATTTAGATTTAATGGAATAGGAAAAGCATGGGACTGGGAAGTTGATACTGAAAATGCAAATTATGATTATTTAATGGGTGCAGATTTAGATATGGAACATCCGGACGTTGTTCAGGAACTAAAGAATTGGGGAAAATGGTATGTTGATTTTACAAATGTTGATGGATTTAGACTGGATGCTGTAAAACATATAAAGTTTGATTTTTTCAATGACTGGTTGGACTATATGAGAAGCACAACAGGAAAAGAATTATTTACTGTTGGAGAATATTGGAGTACAGATATAAATAAATTAGATAACTATATTTCAAAAACTGAAGGAAGGATGTCTTTATTCGATGTGCCTTTGCATCAGCATTTTCATGATGCTTCGAATGCTGGTGGATATTATGATATGAGAAATATTTTCAATGGGACACTTGTACAATCAAATCCGGTAAAAGCAGTAACATTTGTAGAAAATCATGACACACAACCTGGTCAATCGTTGTATTCGTCTGTACAGGATTGGTTTAAACCACTAGCTTATGCAATGATTTTATTGAGGAGAGATGGATATCCAAGTGTATTTTATGGAGACATGTATGGAGCTCCTGAAATAACAGCACAATATGACGTTATAAAAAAACTTATTGAAGCAAGAAAATTGTATGCATATGGTGAGCAATATGATTATTTGGATCACTGGGACATAATTGGATGGACAAGATTGGGAGATGTAGAACATCCAAAAGCTATGGCTGTAATATTAACAGATGGTCCTGGTGGGAGTAAATGGATGTATGTTGGAAAGAAAAATGCAAAATTTGTAGATTATTTAGGAAATAGAACAGATGTTATATGGTCAAATTCTGATGGATGGGCAGAATTTAAGGTAAATGGTGGTTCTGTTTCAGTATGGGTAGAACAATAAAAAAATAAATAAACCACTCCAAATTTTTGGAGTGGTTTATTTATGTGTACCGGGCATGCGTAACAACTAGGTGGTGAAAGACTGCTGGGGGGGTGACCCGTGCCAACCACTCGCTGTAAAAACAACTACAAGAATGTTAAAAAAAGGGATTAAGAATTAGAAACAGAATTAGCAAAAAATCCATTTTTTCTTTTAATCGATATGAATCACCTTTAATCGAAATAACATGAGAATGATGCAATAAAAATCTGGGGAATATCCAAAATTCTGTGTAAATTGATAATAGGTGATTAATGATAATTATTATAAAATATTAGTAAATATAAAGTTTTTTCTTAGATTTTCAAAAGTTTTATATACTTTGTGAAATTTGAATAATAGAGATATTACTTTTGCTGTTACTCTTATTGCTGCAAGATATATTGCTTTTATTAATGATTCATCTGTTGGGAATACACTTTTATTTTTTGTTATTTTTCTAAATTGTCTATGTATATTTTCTATAGGATTTGTGGTACATATCAGCTTTCTAATAGGTTCTGAATATTTGAAATAAGCGAGTTCCCAATTGTTTTTCCATATTTGTACTGTTAAGGGGTGAGTTTTGCCCCATTACACTTAATCCTTTTGAATACAAAGACAATACCAAATCTTCAATATGTGTTTAATGCAGAAATATGTATTTGTCTTTTCTTAACAATTTGTGGTTCAAACTCACCATTTCTATCTCTTGGAACAGTTAATTCCATTTCTCCATTTTTGGTTATAACTGTCTTTTTTGAATAACCATTTCGATAATTATCATTATCATCATTTTTTCTTGAATATTTTTCATATCCTAATTCATAATCCATTTCTGCTTTTAACATTTCTTCAAGCATTATTTTTACAAGCTTTTTACTTATATCTTCAACATCTTCCCAATCCTTAATACCATTTTCTTTTATATATTGTTTTATGAATTCTCTATCAACATTACCAAGAATTTTTTCATTTTCTTCCTTCCTTTTCCTTGGCATTGTGATCCCTCCACTAAATATCGTTCTTTTCTTTTTCACTTTCTTTTTATTTTTCTCTTCCTTTTTTTATTTTTACACAGTTTATATTATACTACCTTAAAGTAAAGAAGATTTAGAATTTTTCTTGAATAAATAACTATAAACTTTTAATTCCCCTCTCAGAGGGGAATTATTATATATTTTCGATTTTATTTTTATCTAAAATATATATTTTATTACCTTCTTTTTTTATTATACCTTCATGTTCTAATCTAGAAAAAGCTCTTGATAATGCAGGTCTTGTAACACCAAAGAGGTGTGATAATTGTTCAACGGAATATTCTAAATCAATAACCTCAGTTTTTTTATCTTCCATTTTTTCTTTTAAATAATATAAAATTTTATCTTTTAAGCTATTTAATGTTATAAACCATAATTTTTGTGATATAAAATTAAATTTTGTTCCCATATATTCTATTAATTCTATTAAAAAATCCTTATTTTTCATGCATAAATCATATATTTTATTTTTGGTAATATAAGCTACAAGTGTCTTTTCTTCTGAAATAATATCTACTGGAATTTTGGAATTTTTAGAAAATGTTGCACCTAATGCCATAATAGTTGGCGCTTTCATTTCTTCTATTTGTATGATTTTTCCATCAATTTCCATCATTTCTGTTTTTACTCTGCCATATAATAGCAACATTACTTCTTCTATTTTTTCACCTCTTGATTTAATTATTGAATTTTTTTCAAATTCTTTTATATATAATATATTATTTTCTATTAACTCTTCAATTTCTGATAATTTTAACTTCCTGAAAATAATTAATTTTGAAAATCTCTCTATTAATGGATGCATAGTATCACCTCAAAATGAACATATAAAATTTTATCTTTCTTTAATTATAACACAAACTTAGAATCGTTGTTTATTTTGATTTGAGGTTCGATATTTAAATAAAAATAACCCCGGAATTAATCTCCCGGGGTTTGATTATTATATTAGTCAGCGTAATTTACAAATTTTCCTCTTTTGAATTTAACTGCTGCTTGTGCTGCTGCTAATCTTGCTATTGGAACTCTGTATGGTGAACAACTTACGTAATCTAATTGTGTTTTATGGAAGAATTCAATTGATTCTGGATCTCCACCGTGTTCACCACAAACACCTAATTTTAATTCTGGATTTACTGCTCTACCATAATCTTTTGCAATTTTTACCATTCTGCCAACACCTGTTTGATCAACGTGTTTGAATGGATCTTTTTCATAAATTCCTTTTTCAATGTAATCGTTGATGAATTTACCATAATCATCTCATTTACAAAAAGAAAATTTACCATTAATTTACTTTAATGTTATTATTTTTTTTTTTTTTTGATATTATATTTGTATAAAACTATAAAGATAAAAATATTTTTAATTATAAAATTTTAAGTATGATAATAATTATTTTTGCGTCAAGAATATTAATATTTATAGAAAGGGGATGAGGTTTATGAAAAAAATTATATGGTGTTTTTTCTCGTATTATTAATTTCTATTTCTACTTTTTCCGCTAAATTTTGAGGCTAGAAAACTGAAATTGTTAATTCATGGTATTATTATACTCCTTGGAAAACATTAGTTTCTGTAACTAATAGAACTATGGATAATATTAATGTAAATAGAACAAGA
The DNA here is from genome assembly GCF_013363285.1 of Marinitoga sp. 1154. Classification (NCBI taxonomy): domain Bacteria; kingdom Thermotogati; phylum Thermotogota; class Thermotogae; order Petrotogales; family Petrotogaceae; genus Marinitoga; species Marinitoga sp. 1154. Next base: position 23,967 of record NZ_LBFB01000003.1, read on the forward strand.
ACAGTTAAGCAATCAATAATAGTAAATGCTGGTAGTGAAGGAGATTTATTTGATATATTAAAGATAAATTTTAACATTGGATCAAGCCTAGAGGTTTCTCAAACATTATCGATACAAGCAGTTTGTCGCCCAAAATATAAATTAACCTGGGATTCAAGGTGGAAAAAGTATAGAGCTTGGGGTATGGCATATTATTATGAATTTTATAAAGAAAGGAAAATTACAACTTGGCCTGTTGACAAACCTTTATATGCAGAAGATAGAGTTACAACAATTCCTATAAAATAACTCGATAGTCCTATTAGTTTTATTAAGCTAATAGATGTTCATCTTAATATAGACTTTCAAAAAATGAAAAATAGTAAATAAGAATATGAAAAAAGCTCGAACAAAAATATTATGAAGTATAAATTGCGATTTAAAAAACAAAGTAAATAATTACTTTATCAAGGTAAATTTAGTAAGGATTATTCTTTGTTGAGGTGTCTCCTTTGTAAGACAATATCGTTTTGTTTTACTAAATAGAATAAATAGTTAACCTAATTATATTGTATCTAATAAAGATAATTTTTTTAGATAACATGCAAATATTGTAAATATTATATTTGAGTATTTTTGAAGATGCCATATATGTGTATGAGGAGGGGCAAGTGTGAAAAAAACTATATTAATATTTATAATTTTAATTATTTTAATTGGAGAAATATATTCAGATAGTGATGTTAACTATTTTAAGATTAAAGAAGTATATGATAATGCATTAGAGAATTATTCAATTTATCCTGGCTTAGGACCAATATCAGTTTCGGTTGTTGATTATCAAAGTAAAAATGCTTATTTGTTTTTCAAAAAGAAAGGAATTTTAATGAAAGTATTTTTTAATAATTCATCAGAAGAAGTTATCCTTTTTAATATTTATAATAAGTATATTAGTGAAGATGATATTGGTAACATTATAGCTTTAAGAAATAATATTATAGTATTTTCAAAAAAAGATAAAAAATTATATATTTTTTCTAATAACGGCGGTTTAAAAAACATCATTAAATATGGAAACACATTTAATGACATCAAATATATTTTACCATATAAAAATGAAAAACTGTTAATAATAAATAATTCAAATAAAATATATTTAATAGATATAAAAGGGAAAATTATATCTAATACAGATATTATAAAAAATTTAAAAATTAACGTAGCTTCGATTATAAAATATACCATAGAGAATGACTATTTTTACTATTTATCTAGTGATAATAAAATATATCGATATAGTATAAAAACCGGAGAAAATAAAAAAGAGTTAGATTGGTTCCCAAATAGAATAATAGATTTTTCTATTGATTCGAATAATAATTTATTTATTTCATATAGTGATGGAAAAAAACTAAAGGTTGCTTATGTATCTTATACAAATAAAATAGTTAAAGTATTTTATGAATTACTATTGGATGAAATATTTGAAATTAATGTTAGACTATTAAATGTTAATGATCATATATTAATAATAGGTAATAGAGGATATAGAATTTATAAGGTTAATAAAATTATTAATGAATAGGGAGTGTATATATGAAGAAATAAGAGCATATAACTATTCTGGAAAAGGAATAACATTGTATTTGCCATATATAAATTTCTATTCTGATTTAAATAATCGAATAACGTCGATAAATTTTAATTTAAATGATTTTCTGGCTATGACTAATACTAAGTTGCCATTTTTGACAGAAAATAGATTAAAATATGATTTCAATAAATATAAAAATCTTAATTCAAATATATCGTTTAATATTACTTTGAATAGCAGTGAAAAATATCAAGATTTTAATATCTCCTATTTATATAATGAAGAACAAATAATTAATAATGTAAGATTAAATATAACAAATATAGTTTATACAATTGAACAATTAGAAATGGAATTAAATATTGCAAAAGAATATCTTAATTTATTGGAAAATGATAAAAACTATGATAATTCTCCAATAGAATATTTAAAATATGTGTTAGATAAAATCTCTTATATAGAATACTATTATTCATTATTGAATGAATATAATTATAATATTTTCAGATTGGAAATACGTGAAAAATTTAAATAAAAATAACCCCGGAATTAATCTCCCGGGGTTTGATTATTATATTAGTCAGCGTAATTTACAAATTTTCCTCTTTTGAATTTAACTGCTGCTTGTGCTGCTGCTAATCTTGCTATTGGAACTCTGTATGGTGAACAACTTACGTAATCTAATTGTGTTTTATGGAAGAATTCAATTGATTCTGGATCTCCACCGTGTTCACCACAAACACCTAATTTTAATTCTGGATTTACTGCTCTACCATAATCTTTTGCAATTTTTACCATTCTGCCAACACCTGTTTGATCAACGTGTTTGAATGGATCTTTTTCATAAATTCCTTTTTCAATGTAATCGTTGATGAATTTACCATAATCATCTCTTGAGAAACCTAATGTCATTTGTGTTAAGTCGTTTGTACCAAAACTGAAGAATTCTGCAACTTCAGCTATTTCATCAGCTGTTATTGCTCCTCTTGGTACTTCTATCATTGTTCCCACTTTGTAATCTAAGTCAACACCAGCTTCTTCAATTAATTTATCAGCAGTTTCTCTTACTATTTTATCTAAGTATTTTAATTCATTTACTGTTCCTACTAATGGAATCATAATTTCTGGTTTTACTTTTTTACCTTCTTTAGCCATTTCAATAGCAGCTAAAATAATTGCTTTTGTTTGCATTACAGCAACTTCTGGATATGTGATAGCCAACCTCACGCCTCTGTGACCCATCATTGGGTTAAATTCGTGTAGGTTTTCCACAATTTCTTTTAATTCTTCTACTGTAATTCCTAATTGTGGTGCTAATTCTTTCATTTGTTCTTCATCATTTGGTAAGAATTCATGTAATGGTGGATCTAATAATCTTATTGTTACAGGGAATCCTTCCATCGCTTCAAATAATCCTTTGAAATCTTCTTTTTGTAATGGTAATAATTCTTCTAATGCAGCTTCTCTTTGTTCAACTGTTTTTGAAACTATCATTCTTCTCATTTTCTGGATTCTGTCACCTTCGAAGAACATATGTTCTGTTCTACATAATCCAATACCTTCAGCACCAAAATTTCTTGCAACATTAGCATCTCTTGGGATATCAGCATTTGCTCTTACTCCCAATACCCTTATTTCATCAGCAAATTCTAACAGTTCAGCTACTTCACCTTCTAATCCTTTTGGTTTAATTGTTTTTACTTTTCCTAAATAAACTTTTCCTGTTGTACCATCTATTGAAATCCAATCTCCATCTTTTACAATAACGCCTCTTGCTTCAAATTCTTTTGCTGATTCATCTATAACTATTTCACCAGCACCAACGATAGCAGGTTTTCCCATACCTCTTGCAACAACTGCTGCATGTGATGTCATACCACCTGTTGCTGTTAAGATACCTTCAGCAGCATTCATACCTCCAACATCTTCAGGACTTGTTTCTGGTCTTACAAGAATAACAGGTGTTCCTTCTTTTGCTAATTCTTCTGCTTCATCTGCACTGAATACAACTTTACCTGTTGCTGCTCCTGGTGATGCAGGTAATCCTTCACCTATTTCCTGTGCCTTTTTGATTTCATTTTCGTCAAATGCTGGATGCAATAATTTGTCAATCTGATCAGGAGTTACTCTCATTACAGCAGTAGCTTTGTCTATTAATCCTTCTTTTACTAAATCAACAGCAATTTTCACAGCAGCTTTAGCTGTTCTTTTACCGGTTCTTGTTTGTAAGAAATATAATTTACCTTTTTCTACTGTAAATTCTATATCCTGCATATCTTTGTAATGATGTTCTAATTTATCCATAATATCTGTTAATTGTTTATATACATCTGGCATAATTTCATTTAATTTTTCCAATGGATATGGTGTTCTGATACCTGCAACAACATCTTCACCCTGTGCATTTGGTAAGTATTCACCATATTTTACTTTTTCTCCAGTATTAGGATCTCTTGTGAAACATACACCTGTTCCACTATCTTCACCCATATTACCAAATACCATCATAACTACGTTAACAGCTGTACCTAACAATTCACCTTCTTTAATACCATTAATAGCTCTGTATTTTATAGCCCTTTCATTCATCCAACTTCCAAAAACAGCTTCTATAGCGATCCATAATTGTTTTTTAGGATCTTGAGGAAATTCTTTTCCTGCCTTTTTATAAATTTCTTTGTATAATTCAACAACTTTTTTGAAGTCTTCTGCTTCTAATTCAATATCTGATTTTACACCTTTTTCTTCTTTTACTTTTGTTAATGCTTCTTCAAAATCATGATGAGGTATACCTAATGCAACATCACCAAACATTTGAATGAATCTTCTATATGCATCATATGCAAATCTTGGATTTCCTGTGTTTTTTGCTAAAGCTTCAACTGTTTCATCATTTAAACCTAAGTTTAAAATTGTATCCATCATACCTGGCATTGATACAGCTGCACCAGATCTTACAGATACTAATAATGGATTATCTTTATCTCCAAATTTTTTCCCTGATACTTCTTCTAATCTTTTTAATGCAGTTTCAACATCTGCTTCTAATGTTTCTGGGAATTTTCTATCATGTTTCCAATAATAATCACAAACTTCTGTCGTAATAGTAAAACCAGCTGGAACAGGCAAACCCATTTTTGCCATTTCTGCTAAGTTTGCACCTTTACCTCCAAGTAAGTTCTTTAATTTTGCACTACCCTCGGCAATACCACCGCCGTAAAAATAAACCATCTTTTTTTCCATGTGTTTCTCCCTCCTTATCAAATGTAAAGGTCTAATTTTCTTCTTTTAATTCCCTTTTCATTAATTCATGAATGGCTTTTTTAGGATTTTTGTTTAAATATAATACCTCATAAGTTTTTTCTGTTATGGGCATATCTATATTTAACCTTTTTATTTCATCATATAACGCTTTAACAGTATATATACCCTCTGCCACCATATTCATATGTTCTATTATTTCATTTAATTTTTTACCTCGTCCAATCATTTCACCAACATATCTATTTCTACTATGTTGACTATTACATGTAACTATAAGATCACCTAAACCAGCTAATCCCATAAAAGTTTCTTTTTTAGCTCCTTTTTTTTCACCATATCTAATTATTTCCGCAAGCCCTCTTGTTATCAACGCTGCTTTGGAATTATCCCATCCGCCTATTCCGTCAATAACTCCTGCTGCAATTGCAATAACATTTTTAATAGCTCCACCTAACTCAACACCAACAACATCTTCATTAGTATATACTCTAAAAGATATGTTACTAAATATTTTTTGAACAATTTTTGCTATTTTTAAATCATTGGATGCAGCAACAATACTTGTAGGAACATCTCTTGCTACTTCTTCAGCATGACTGGGACCGCTTAACACTACATATTGCATGTCTCCAATTACTTCATTTAAAATTTCACTAATTCTTTTTTGAGAATAAATTTCTAAACCTTTTGCTAAATTAACTATAATTTGATTTTCATAAAAAGGCTTTATCTGCAATGCAACTTCTCGAATTGCCTGGGTTGGTATTGCTAACACAATTACTTCAGAATTTTTCATAACTTCATTTATATTCAATAAAGGTTTTATATTTTTTGGAATTGATATACCGGGTAAATAATATGGATTTTCTCCATCTTTTAATGCTTTAAGTATCTTTTCTTCTCTTGTCCATATTTTTACATTATGTCCATTATTTAACAATACTTTCGATATTGCAGTTCCCCAACTCCCAGAACCAATTATTCCTATATTCATGATGCCCTCCTTAATTATATCATATCTTTTATAATAAATTGTGTGTTCAAGCTTTTGTTACTTTCTTTTACTATAAAATAACTTATCTGCGTTCTTTTTAAGAATTTCGTTTTATTTTTTACAGATGTTTTTCTTACTGTATGTTTCCAGCTTCCTAAATTACAATAAAAGATTTCCCCTATATTGTTTGGAAAAATTTCATATGACGGAATATGAATATGACCCATTATTATCCCCTGTAATTTTGATGAAATTATAATATCATTATCAGAGTAACCAACACAATATTTTTTAGGAATATATCTACTTTCATATAAGATTTTTTTTACGTTTTTTAACAAATAATTTGTCTTTTTTGCTCCTCTAAAATAATTTATTGTTCTTACGATACTTTCTCCTATTTTTATACCACCTATCTTATTTACAAATAAATAAGATAAAAAATGTATAAAATGATAATTTTCTTTCAACCATTCTTTTGATTCTTTAGATCGAACAAATTTAACAAACATATCAATCCATTTATACTCAAGATCAAGTCTTATAGAATATTTATTTCTAATTTCTTCAAGCCATAAAAAGATATCCATTTTGGGTTCAATATTATCATAATCCATTAAAATTTCGTTTGGTAATACTGTTAGAATTTCATTATCAAAATATTTCGATATGAATTTTTCCATCAGTTCACCATATGGGGGTAGTATTTTCCCATTTTTAGTTAATGTTAATCTATTGAGAGGATCAAATTGATTTCCATGTATTATAAATAATTCCCAGTTTTCATCATAGTAATATGGATGAACTTCAACATTTTCACCTAAAAAATTTTTAAAATAATTTTTCATTTTTTCATCTAACAAAAGATAATAATCATGATTTCCAACAATATAATGTATGGTATTTCTCTTTGCAAATTTTCTAAATGCATCTATTAAATCTTGATGTTTTTCTTCTATTTCGTTAAATATATATTGAAAATCAAAACTTTTAATTATATCTCTAACATCATTTGTTTTTATATCATTTTCGTAAGATTGTAAAATTTCAAATCCGTCCCCTACAATATACAACTCATTATTTGAATCTGTATTTAAGTTTTCTAAAATTTTGATTAACTCAATATCATATTTAAAATCATCTTTTTTGTTTCCGTTACCTATATGCAAATCGCTTAAATACAACTTAATCAATATTATCACCTGTTTTTTCTGCATTTTTTCTTTCTAACCATATTTTTGCTGCTTCTTCGCGAGAAATACTTCCTTTCCAGAATAACCATGGCTTTCTGTTGGATATTTTATTAACTACACGTTTTATAACTTTATCTGAAGATATGTTATAATCCCTTTCAGCAATTTTTAATATCAAAAAAGCATCATAAACTAGATCACCTAATTCTTCTTCAAGATTATCAATATCTTCACTTAGCAAAGCCTCTTCAATTTCTTTTATCTCAGAAGAGGCTTCATTTATCATAGTATTTAAATTTATTGATTTTACCCATGGACATTTCTCAATGTTTCTTTGAACAATATCGCATAATTTTTTGAATTCTTTTAAAAACTCTTTTTTCATAAATCTACTCCTCAATAATCTAGATATAAATCCTCTGGTATTTTTGATATTGCACCATATTCATAAAGATTTTTTAGATAAATATTTGTTATATTTTTTATATCATTTGTATAAAAAATTTCAGTTCTCGAAGCGGCTTTTTGCAAAACTATTTTTGGCATAGTCTGCATAATATTATATACATAATTTAAAGCCTGTTCAAAATTGTTTTTATAAAATTCATTTGCTGACGTTTTATAACCATCTAAAACCCTTTTTACAAAATTTGGATTTTCTTTAAATTTTTTATTTGAAACAAAAATTCCTGCAATTGGTAATTTTTCATCCTTTAAATTAAATAATGATGCATAAACTTTTTGAAAATCTATTTGAACTTTTATTTTTCCTTTTGTTTTAACTTCTGCAAGAGATACAAAAGGTTCTGGTAACACAGCTATATTCTCTTTTCCAGAAGCCAATAACTGTATTATCTCTGGACCACTTGTTACATATACAATTTCAAAATCAATTTTCTTAATTTTTTTTATTATTTTTAAAATAACATCCGCCGTTTGTCCTGGCCCATGAAGAGTTATTATTCTTTTTCCTTTTAAATCTTCTATATTTTTTATCTCTTCAGAAGAAATTAAATAAAATGTTTTCCATAGTGAAATGCCTGCTAATTTATATTTTGCACCTTTATTTATTAATTCAACACCTAAAGCTACAGGTAACACTATAAAATCTGCCTGTTCTTTTAACACCAATGTTTGTGCCTGATCTATATTTCTCCAATAAGATGTTTGTAACGTTGGAATTTTATTGATATATAACCCAGCTGCAGGCAATAAAGTTGGACCTAAAGGGTTGTAAAAAGTACCAGCAAATAATATTAAACTTGAAAATAAAACAAGTATTAAAAAAAGTTTTTTCATATAAATTCCTCCTTTTATTGAAATTCAAAATAATTTCTCTGTAATCTTTTTTGTGTAATTAAATATATTTGATTTAATGTATATTGTTATCTCTATATTATTCCCATAAGTATTCAGAGGATATTTGTTTAATATATATAAATTTCCTTCTTTTATCAAATATTTTTTTAGTTTATCCCCGATTAAAATTTCCGTTTTATTTGATTTTATTATTATTTTTTTTATTTCAATATTTTCTGCCAGATTTGTGTTTCCGTCCTGTATAGAAAACTCCAGATAAATTGAATCAGTAATTTTCTTTTCTATAAATATTATTTTTCTTGGAACACTAAAAATATTTATTTCAAGATTACCTTTCAATTTTTTATTATTATAAAAAAATTCAACAATATATTTTCCAGGTGAAACATTAGAATTTATATTAATTTTACCATCATATATTTGGATTTTTGGAGTTAATATATTATTTGATACTATTTTATAGGAAACTTCCTTATTTTTTGTAACATTACCAAATCTATCTAAAAGCCTGTACGTTATCTTGACCATTTTTGGAGGAAAATGTATATTATTATCATAATATGTGGCTAAATTTAAAATTCTTTTTTCAAAAGTATTTTTTTCAAATTTGATTTTTTCAGGTGGTCCGGGTATTATCTCAAAGGTTAAATCCTTTGTCTTATTATCTATTTTAAGTGCAAATCTATACTTTCCTGGCTTTGTAATATTGTACAATATTAATTCATAATTTTTATTATTAATTTTCTTTAATGTATTTTTAACATAAGGAAAAATTGAAATATTTTCAATATTCTTTATTATCTTATTTTTAAATTTATCAACATAATATAATTGAAAAGGTATCTTTATTACATCTGTTGCAAAAAAAGTTTTCTGAGGTATTCTTAAAACCAGATCTTCAGACTTTTCAGGTAATATTCTTATAGTTAAAGATGTCGATATTTTTGAATGAAAAAAGGTTATAGTATATGTTCCAGATTTTGTAAAATTATTAAAATCCAGGTAATTTTTATAAAGTTTTATAGTAGCTTCTTCAGTTTCTGGAAAAATTTTTATTTTATCTATTACTTCAGATGGTGTCGCTGCATAAGAATTGTTAATATAAACTTTAAATGGTTCTCTAAATCTTTTTGAAGCTATATATATATTTTTTTCAACTGAAATATTGAAAAATTTTTTTGACTCTATAATTTCAGAAACATTTTTTTTGTTAAAATTAAAAAAAGAGCAACTTTGAAGGATTATTAATAATAAAAATATTAAAATAACGTATTTTTTCATAGACATATTGCACCTCCAACATTTATCTGCTATAATATTATACAATAAAAATTTAATTTTTAAAAGGAGGTTGAAATGACACAAAAAAAATTGCAAATATTTATTTTTATTAACATTTTTTTATTATCCATAATCGTTAATTCAATTCCACCTTTAATGACAACATTACAGGAAAGTTTTAATATGTCTGTTGGAATTTCTTCCTTTATTCCTTTTTCCAGAACTGTTGGTAATATGATAATTTCATTTTTTGGCGCATTTATTATTGCTATATTGGGACTCAGAAGCAGTCTTGTTATAGGGGTGGGATTTGAAGTTTTAGGAACAGCATTATTCATTTTTTCAAATAATGCATATATCCTTATATTATCAATGTTTTTTTTAGGAGCTGCTATGGGGCAAAGTATCCTGGCATTAATTTCAATGTTTGATCATCTTGATGAAAAATATCAAAAATATGGTATGTTTCATGCTTTTTTTGGTTTTGGAGGAATTTCCGGTCCTCTTTTTATATCCTATGTTTTAAAAAATAATATGAATTATAAAATACCTTTTATTTTTTATCTATTAATATCAATACTTATAGAAATTTTTATGCTGGTGAAAAAAGTTCCAGAAAATGTTAAATATAAAGCTTTTAAATTAACTGAAGCAATTGATATACTGGGAAGAAAATTTATTATTTATATGTTATTGATATTCACATTGTATTCAGGCACAGAAATCGGGGTTATAAACTGGGGAGCAAATTTATTTAATGATTACTTTCATTTTTCAAAAGAACAAGCTTCTATTTTCATAAGCTTTTTCTGGATAACATTTACCTTTGGAAGATTAATTACGGATAGATTATATAAAAAATTGGAAATGAAAATAACGGTATTATTTGTTTTATTTTCTATAATCGACTTAATATTAATTTTTATTTCCGGAAAATATTCTCCTTATTTTTTCTCACTACTTGGATTTTTATTGGGGCCAATTTTTCCTGCAACACAGAAATATTTAAATGCAAATTTATCTCATAGAGAGGTTGGGCTGATTTCAGGTATGGTTTCTTTAAGTATAGGCATTGGAGCTGCAGTAATAGTTCCTTTTATGGGATTCTTAGGAGACTATTCAATAATATATGGTTATATAGTCCCAATTATTTCCATGATTTTTGTATTAATTATATCTTCAGGAATATTAAAAATTAAAAATTAAAAACCAAATCAAAAATTTCTTTATTATATAAACCCCATATTTTTAAATTTTCTATTGCCTGATAATACCACATTTTTTCCCCATTTATAACTTTTATTTGCGCTTTTTCAAAAACTTTTTGAAGAGGCGTATGAATATATATCACATCATATACAAGCTTTAAATTTTTATTTAAATCAATAGGAATACTCTCTCCGAACATTCCTATTGATGTGGTGTTTATAAATATAGATGTTTTATATATTTCATCATTTAATTTATCAAAAGGCTTAACTCTTATATTTATTTTTTTATCAAATAATTTTTTTAATTTTATAGCCTTTTCATACGTTCTATTTATCAAAACTAATCTATCTATTCCAAGCTTATATAAACCATATAAAACAGCCTTAGATGCTCCTCCTGCACCTAAAACGAGTATATTTCCATTTAAATCTTCATTTTTTATGGAATTGAAAAAACCTACCCAGTCTGTATTATATCCTCTATTGTTATATATTGTATTTACTGCACCAAGAAATATTGCATCATCAGATGGATTTATATATTTAAAAATTTTTTCTTTATAAGGAATTGTAATATTAAGTCCATAATAATTTGATATTATTGTATTTATTTTTTTATCAAAGTCTTCTGGCTTAATATTGATTCCTTCATATACCGCATGTATATCCATATATTTGAAATATTTATTATATATTTTTTCTGACAAACTTATTTTTTCTGGATATTGTACAATGCCGAATTTTAATTCAATCACCCCATTCAAAAAAATATTATATAAATTCAACTTATATGAGATAATAATTAAAACAATATTATTGATCAAATTTTATTAATTATTTTATTATTATTTCTACATCTTTTTTTTCAAAAGCAATGGCAACTTTTATTACTTTTTCTACTCCATAACTCTTTATTTCTTTTTCGTATTTCTTTTCTTCTATTTGTTTTATTCCTCTTTCTGCACTGTCTTTTAAATTTTTATCTTTATCTTCATCGAATTTTTTAAATTCAAATATTATTCCTGGTTTTGTTTTTTCTTTGGGGATTAATATTAAATCCGCTCTTCCATATCCCGCTTCTCTGTTACTTTTTATTATATAATCCTTTTCTAATCCTACACTCATTCCTAATATTAATCCATGATAGAATCTTTCCGGTTCTTTTTCTGTTACATCAAAATAACTCAATGTATTTTCTACTATTTCTTTAAATTTTTTTGTGAAGCCTATTTTTTTCCCATTTATCAGTAATCTTATTATTTTATTGTATTCTATACTGCTTTCTTTTAATATGTTTAATACCGTCATTTTATAAAAATCATGTGCTTCTTTGTTTGGTATTTTTAGTCTATATAATGCGCTGTTTCCTTCTCCTTTTTTATTTACCCATGTTAGGTATCCGGTGAATAGAAATAATGTCCATATGCTTTCTTCTACATTTTCATTTAAATCTCCATATACTAAGTTTTCATTTATTGTGCTTTCTATTGTTTTTCCTTCTATTAATTCTCCTATTTTTATTTTTATCTCTTCTGTTCCTTTTCTTATCAAATCTTTTATTAATTGATTTCCACTGCTGTTTATCCAGTAATTTTTTATTTCTTTTGATCTTACAAAGTTTATTATTGAATACGGATTATATACTTCTTTTCTTCCAAAATTAAAACCGTTATACCATTCTATTATTTTTTCTTCTTCATAGTCTATTCCGTAGTATTTTAATATTTCATCAAGTTCTTCTTTTGTTACTCCGAATTTGTCATTGTATAATTCATTTAATACTGTTGATATGTCAAGATTATTTACTCCTGTGAATATGCTTTCTTTTGCTACTCTTGTTATACCTGTTAATACCGCTTTTTCTAAATATTTATTGTCTTTTAATGCATTACCCAATATATTACCTATGAATCTTATGAATTTTTTATAATATTTCTCTAAATATGAATGTTGTATTGGCGTGTCGTATTCGTCTATTAATAATATCGCTTTTTTACCGTGATGTTTGTAGAGATATTCAGATAGATTCTTTAATGCCATTTCAAATAGTGTATCTTCTTTTGCTATTTTATCTTCTGTTGTGTATCCTTTTATTTCTTCTAATTCTAATATTTGTTTTATATATTTTTTTTCTAATTCATTGAGTTTTTCGCTGTTTAAAAGATATAATCTGTCTGAATATAGTTTTCTTATTAACATTTTTATTTCTACTTTCATTGATAATAGGTCATCTTTTTTTGCATCTTTAAATGTTAAATAAATTACAGGATATTTATTTAAATACTTTTCTATTATTTCTTTTTCTTCATATATTTTTAAGTTTTCAAATAGATGTTTGTTATCTTCATCATTTTTAAAAAAATATTCCAACATGCTCATGTTCAACGTTTTTCCAAATCTCCTTGGTCTGGTTATTAGTATTACCCTGCCTCCTGTTATTATTTCTTTTATTAACATGCTTTTATCTATATAGTATGCATTGTCTTCTATTACTGTTTTAAAATCACTGTCTCCTATTGGCAATCGTTTCAATTTTTTCATTTTTTCACCTCCTACAGTGAAATTATATCATATTTACCTTTCATCAAAAAAAATGCCGGAATTATCCGGCAATTTACTAAAAAATATATATTCTATTTTGTAAATGTATTTACGCAAATGATACTTTTGCATTTTTATTATACTTTAAAAATTCATTAAATAATAATATTAAACTGTTATCTTAAAACTTTCTCAAAAAATATACATATCAATTACCCTTTTTAAATCGCAATATGTGTTTATATGCGGTACTTGTTTCCGTATTTCACGAGCATTTTTCATTCCTTTTGTATAACCAATAAAAATTTTTTTAAATTTTCTTATTGCTTTTTTTTCACCATATTCATCAATCATTATTGAAATATGTTTTAATACAATATCTTTTAATTCTTCTATGTCCGGTTTTTGGTTTGAAAATATCCAGGGATTTCCTATACTTCCTCTCGCAATTATAACAAAATCTACTCCAAATTTTTCCATTAATATTTTAACATCCTCATAAGTGTATATATCTCCGCTGGCACCAAGAGGAATTTCACATACTCGTTTTAAATCTTTAAATCTTTTCCAATTTGCTTTTCCAGAATATAATTGTTTTTGTGTTCTAGCATGAACAATGACATAATCTGCTTTATTTTTCTGTACAACTTCTATAATTTTTTCAGCTATATCCTCATCAAACCCTAATCTGATTTTAATTCCAACAGGAATATTCACACTTTCCTTTAATTTTTTTATTATCTCACCTAATTTATCTAAATCTTTTAAAAGCGCTGACCCAGCACCCTTTTTTACCACTTTTTTCACAGGACATCCAGCATTGATGTCTATCCAATTTCCATAATGTTGGACCATTTGTCCCGCTTTGACAAAGCTTTCAATATTAGAGCCGAATAACTGTATACCAATATTTTTTTCATTTTTTTTCGGTAACATTTGAAAACTTTCCTGTTTGTTTCTGATAAGAGCTTCTACACTAATCATCTCAGTAAATGTAAATTCCGCACCATATTTTCTACAAATTTCCCTATATGCAAAATCTGTATAATCCGCCATAGGGGCCAGGCCAACTTTTCCAATTAACATATATCTTTCAACCCCAAATTCGGAATTGCATCTAAATTTAAATCTGCAAATTTATTTCTTATATATTTTTCATATCCAGCTCTTGCTATCATTAATGCATTGTCCGTACACAAATTTAATGGAGGAAAGTATATATTCAATTTTTTATTTTTTTCTTTTTCTGTTTTTATTTTTTCTCTTAAATAACTATTCGCGGCAACTCCACCAGCAATTATAATATCATTTATTTTAAACTCTTTTGAAGCTTTAATTGTTTTATGTATAAGCGTATCAATTAATGATTTTTGAAAAGATGCTGCAACATCCTCTATTTTAAAATTTTTATTTTGTTTTATAAAATATAATAACGATGTCTTCAATCCGCTAAATGAAAAATCATAACCTTTATTATACAATGGTTTTGGAAAATCATATACAGGCTTTCCGTTTTTAGCGAGTTCATCAATTTTTGGGCCACCTGGATAGCCAAGCTTCAACATTCGAGCTACCTTATCAAAAGCTTCACCAGCTGCATCATCTATAGTTTGTCCTATAATTTCAAAATGCAAATAATCTTTTGCTAATAATATCATTGTATGACCACCTGATACCAGAAGAATTAAAAAAGGCGGCTTTAATTCTGGAAAAGCTATAAAATTTGCATAAATATGCCCATATAAATGATTAACGCCTATTAATGGTTTATTTAAATTTAAAGCAAGCCCCTTTGCAAAATTTAAACCTATAAGCAAAGCCCCGACTAATCCGGGGCCATATGTAACAGCTACTGCAGATATTTTATCAGGCTCTACTTCTGCTTCTTCAAATGCTTTTTTAGTTAACTCATTTAAATAATTTAAATGTTTTCGTGAAGCAATTTCTGGAACAACTCCTCCAAAAATTTTATGTATATCAATTTGAGATACAACAAGATTTGATAAAACTTTATTTTTCCCTTTTAATATTGCCACTGCTGTTTCATCGCATGATGTTTCTATTGAAAAAATTATAGGTTCCATTATGCACTCTCCCGCTCAATTATTACAGGATCTTTTTCTTTTTTTACTACCTTTTCATCAATAATAATTTTTTCTACAATACCTTTTTTACTTGGCACTTCAAACATAATATCCAGCATAACATCTTCAAATACACTTTTGAGTGCTCTTGCACCTGTTCCCTTTTTTAAAGCTAACTTAGCTAATTCCAATAATGCATCATCTGTAAATTCCAATTCAATTCCATCTAATTCAAGCATTTTCTTATATTGTTTTAAAATTGCATTTTTAGGTTCTTTGATAATTTTTACCAGATCTTCTGCACTTAAATCTCCTAATGTTGTCACAACTGGAAATCTTCCAACAAATTCCGGTATCAATCCATAATGCACAAGATCATCCTGAGTAACGTTTTTCAATATTTCTCCCAATTTCATATCTTTTTTTCCTTTTATATCTGTACCAAACCCCATTGTTGTTGTTAAAATTCTTTGTTTTATTATTTCATCAAGACCATCAAATGCTCCACCAGCTATAAATAATATATTTGACGTATCAACCTTAATAAATTCTTGATACGGGTGTTTCCTTCCACCTTGAGGCGGGACATTTGCAATCGTTCCTTCAACTATCTTTAACAAGGCTTGTTGAACTCCTTCACCTGAAACATCTCTTGTTATCGATGGATTGGGTGATTTCCTTGTTATCTTGTCTATTTCATCTATATATATAATTCCCATCTGAGCTTTTTTAGGATCAAAATTAGCTGATTGCAATAATCTCAATATAATATTTTCAACATCCTCACCAACATATCCAGCTTCTGTTAAAGGTGTCGCATCAGCAATGGCAAAAGGTACTCCCAATATCTTTGCTAAAACCCTTGCCATGAGAGTTTTACCTGTACCTGTTGGACCTATCATCAATACATTTGATTTTTCTATTTCAACATCATCGTGTGTATTGCCATAAAATACTCTTTTATAATGATTATAAACAGCTACAGCCAGAGTTTTTTTAGCCTGCTCCTGCCCTATTACATATTTATCCAATTCTTCTTTAATTTCCGCTGGTGTGGGTAATTTTTTATCTTTTTTTACAGTTTCTTTTTTGCTATTTTCTTTCACATAATCTTCTTCTATTAAATCAGAAAATAATTCTATACATTCATTACATATATATACTCCTGGTCCAGCTATTAATGTTTCAACCTTACTGGCAGGTCTTCCGCAAAATGAGCAATGCTTTTCTTTCATGTCAATTCCTCCTATGAAAATTTGTTTTCAGTCTATTTTAACACCTTGATATGGAGTTTTCAAGACTTTTTTTTAATAATTTGTTAAATATATCTTTAACAATAAAATATTAAAAAAAGACCAGGCATAAACCGTGGCCTCTTTTTATATCCTAAATTTTTTAATTAGACTTTCCATATTTTGAACAGAGATTTCTAACTTTCTAGAAATTTCCAATAATTCTTCACTTCTACTTTCCAAATTTTTGAAATTTTTCTTTGAATTACTAATATATTCATTTACATTAATTACATTATTAGAAGCCTGATCCATTGCTGCTGCCATTTCCTCAGTTGAAGCGCTTTGTTCTTCAGAACTTGATGCCAAACTGTCGACCATCGATACAATATTTTCTATTGCATTTTTTATATTTCCAAATTCATCTGATACATCATTACTTTTTATAGCAACTTTTTCTATTATATTTGAAAGAGATTCTGATTTTTCACTTACAATATCAGTTTCATTTTTTATACCTTTTAATAAATCAGAAATATTTTCAGTTGCCTTCCTTGTTTCTTCTGCGAGTTTTCTTATTTCATCAGCCACAACAGCAAATCCTTTCCCTGCTTCGCCTGCTCTTGCTGCTTCTATTGCAGCATTTAATGCCAATAAATTGGTTTGTTCTGCAATACTTACTATAGTATCAACTATTTCACCAATATTATTAGATTTTTCTTGCAACTCCTTTACCTTTTTCACATTATCTCCTGCAGCTATTTTTGCTTCATTTACTATATTATTGATTTCTTTGATACTATTTTCCCCCATTATAACAGAATTTTCAACATCATTACTTTTTTGACTTAAATCCTGAGCAGCTGAACTTATCATTTGGGCAGCTGAAGCAACCTCTTCAATACCTGAATTTGTTTCTTCGATTGAAGATGCTGCATTATCAGATTCTAAAGAGGCTTTTTCAAGTGATTCCTCAACATTTTCTACTATTCCTTTTAATTTATTCGAATTTTCTAAAATTCTATCTTTTTCTGTATATATCATTTCATTACCTTTTATTAAGGATATAATTATTTCTCTCAACGATTTTCTCATATTCTCAAAAGAATGTTCTAATAATCCAATTTCTGTTTCAGATGTTACATCAACTTTTTCATTTAATATACCTTTTTCTATTTTGCCAATATTTTCAATTAATTTATGAACTGGTTTTGAAATTAATATTTTAATTGAAATAGATATAACAATTATTATTATTATTATAGTTATTAATAAAGATATAATATTTATTATATTTGATCTCATTAAAGGTTGATAAATCTCATCTTCATAAACTGCTAAAACTACATATAAATCACCTATATTTTTTACGTACGCTATTTTTTTATAGAGTTTATCCGAACCTTTAACCTTTGGATACATATATTTATAAAAACCTGTTTTCGTTTCTAAAGCTAATTGGGAAATTATTTTTTTAGATTCAGGATCTATGTCTGAAGATTTTGTTCCTATTTTGTTTTTATCTTTATCCATGAAAAATGTTCCATCTTTATTATAAACAATTGGATAAGTATTATTACCAATGTATGATTTAGAATATAATTTATCATATAATTTATTTAAAAATTCCATTTTTTTTGCTTCGATTTTTTTATCAATTTCGTCAATATAAACACCAGTTCCAACCATCCATTTAAATTCTGGAATCCAGAAAGATACTCCTAATTTAGGAAATAATTTATCTTCAGGTTCTCCTGGTTTTGGCCAATAATAAACAACAACACCACTATCATTATTTTCATAAGATTTTTTTGCTTCATTTATTAATTCTTGAATTAAATAAATGCCAGTTTTATCTTTTAAATTATATAAATTTTTTCCTTCTAATGATGGTTTTACAGCATGCATAACATTTATACCATTTTCATCATATATAAAATAATACCCTTGACCATTGTCAAATCTTATTTTTCTTAATTCTTCTTTTATTTTATCTTTAGCTGAATCTTCATCTATTTTTCCATTTTTTAAATCCTCAATTATTTTATTTACCAGGCTTTTTGTTACATCATTTATTGTTTTTATTCTATTTATTTCATCAGTTCTTAATGTATTTTCTAATGTTTTTATATTTTCATTAAAAGTTTCGATTGTAGAAGAAATATTTTCAACATTTTGTTTCATTATTCCCTCTTTAACAAAATTGTCAGTTATTTTTTTCAAATTATAATACGAAATAAATCCATTAACTAAAAATGCTAATATTACAATTAATGACACCATAAATATGGTTTTAAACCCCATAGATTGATGAAATTTTACTTTTTTCATAATATCAGTCCTTTCATAAAATTTTTAACTTCTTCATCTATTAATATTATATCACTAAATTTTTTGATCTCAATATTTTTATCTAAAAATTTATTAATTGCTTGATATATTAATTTATATATATCTGTATATTTAATCTTTCCATCTAAAAACAATTGAATTGCTATTTCATCAGCAGCATTATAAACAATTTGTAGTTTTTGATTTCCTAAAATATCAAAAGCCATTTTTAAAGCTGGATATCTATTATAATCAACTTCTTCAAATTTTATAGGTGCCAATGTTAAATCGGGAAATTTATATTCATAGATTCTTCTGGGATAGGTAATAGAATACGCAATAGGAATTTTCATATCTGGAATACCATAATGAAATTTCATAACACCATCAGGATATCCCACAATAGCATGAATATGGCTATTTCTATTTATTAATACATCTATATTTTCTTTTTTTAAATTAAATAAATAATATGCTTCTATTACTTCTAACCCTTTATTTACCATAGTAGCAGAATCTATAGTTATTCTTTTTCCCATTGACCATACTGGATGATTTAAAACATCTTTTACTGTAACTTCATCCAATTTATTAAGCGGCCAATCTCTTAACGCTCCGCCAGATGCTGTAATTATTATTTTTGAAGGATATGTGTCTCCATTTTTCAATTGAAATAATGCACTATGTTCGCTATCAACTGGTATAATTTCAGTACTGTGTTCTCTTGCATAATTTAAAAGCATATTTCCACCACACACTATTGATTCTTTGTTTGCAAGTCCAATTCTTTTAGCTACTTCAATTGATTTTATTGTATATTTAATTCCAGCAGCACCACCAGTAGCGACCAGAACAAAATCTGGTTTTGATTTTTCAAGCATTTTTATTGTTGAATCTTTACCTGAAAAAATTATAGTTTTATCAAAAGATTCCATGTTAGCATTTTCAATAGCCGCATATTCAGGCTTCCATTTTTTTATTATTTCTATTAATTTTTCTTTATTTTTACCTGCACTTACACCAACCAGTTTAAAATCAAAGTTCTTTTTTTTAAGAAAATCTAAAACTTCCAGTGTTTGAGTTCCAATAGAGCCGGTAACACCAGTTATAGCTATTCTCACAAATTCCACTCCTTTTTTCTATTTTAAATTACATATAGAATATCTATTACATACTGTTCTTATCTAATATTATACAATATTTTATATAAAATAAAGTTTAATATTTATATTTAAATAAAAGATTTCTATCTAATATCAAAATTTTTGATCATATTATAACATACATTATAAAAAAACAGCCTGCATTTATGCAGGCTGTTTTTTTAGTGCTGTAAGAATATTAAGTAATAAACAAAAGCTATAGCTAAAATCCAATTTAACCAATGAATATCTTTTCCTTTACCAGAAAATAGTTTTACTAATGGATATACAACCAAACCAAGCGCAATACCATTTGCTATAGAATATGTTAAAGGCATCATGATAATTGTAATAAATGCAGGCACTGCTTCTGTTGTATCTTCCCATTTTATTTTTGTTAAATTTTTAAGCATTAATGATCCAACAAAAATTAAGGCAGGAGCTGTTGCAGCAGCAGGTATTGTTAATCCCAATGGAGAGAAGAATAACATTAATAACATTAATACCGCTACAGTAACAGAAGTTAAACCTGTTCTTCCACCCTGCGCAATACCTGTTTCACTTTCGATATATGTAGTAACTGTAGAAGTTCCAAACAAAGCACCAACCGAGGTTCCTATTGCATCTGCCATATATGCTTTATTTGATCTTGGAAAATCTTCACCATTTTTAACAAAACCAGCACTTTGCGCTAATCCTGTTAATGTTCCAAGTGTATCAAAAAAATCCACAAAGAAAAAGGTTAAAACTACTACCCAAAAAGATCCTGTTAAAAGGTCTCCCCAGGATAATTGCAATTTCATAAATGTTGGAGCAATACTCGGAATTTTACCAACAATCCCTTGATAATGAGTAACACCAAATACAGGAAATGCACCAATTATAGTAGAAATTATAATACCCAATAAAATAGAACCAGGAACTTTAAGAGCAAATAAAACAGCTGTAATTATTAAACCTATAATTGCAACCATTGCACTAGAATCGGTCAGATCACCTAAACCTACAAAAGTTGCAGGGTTTGAAACGATAATATTTGCACTTTTTAACCCTATGAATGCTATAAATAAACCTATACCTGCACTTGTAGCAAACTTAACATTTTGAGGTATGGCTTTTACCACAAAACTTCGTGCCCCTGATGCTGTTAAAAGAATAAATATTATACCTTCTACAAAAATAGCACCCAAAGCTACTTGCCATGGAATTCCCATTTTTAATACGACAGTATATGTAAAATAAGCATTCAATCCCATACCTGGTGCTAATGCAAATGGATAATTAGCATATAATCCCATTACCAATGTTGCTGTTGCAGCACCAAATATTGTTGCAACCATTATAGCACCAAAAAACTGACTATAAACAGTTGAACCAACCTCTGCTCCTGGAGCCATAGCTGTTACTAAAATATTAGGATTGACAAATAAAATGTACGCCATACTTAAAAAAATTGTCAACCCTGCCAGGATTTCCGTTGTTACTGTTGTTCCGTTTTCTTTTAATTTAAAAAACTTTTCCACCCCATAACACCTCCTGAGTTATAAAAATATCAAAAAACCTTAACATTATTGTATAGAATATGAGTTACCTTATTTTTTCTATTAGTTTAAAATGATGTTAATTTTAATTTCAAAGTTACAAAAATAACTTCACATAATCTATAATTTTTTATAGAAAAAATCTATATACAATTAATTAAAATATAAATAGGCACCTTAAAACACAAAAAACCTCTCTGGAAGAGAGGTGCAACAAAAAACCCTACAACCCTCTCCCTATAGTCAAACAGTTTACGGCTGTTTGGTAGATACTCCCGAGCCATATTCTCAGGATTATATAGGAAGAAAAAAAATATTATCAACTTTTTCATATTACTAAAGTACCATTAATCCCAACTATTAAAAATATATTTTCATTAATCAACTTTATCAAACTTTTCAACCTTAATTATTTCTTTTCTCTTATATTCAGTATATATTTTATCAAATTCCTTGTGATATTTTTTAAAAATATTTAATATCTTCGGATCAAAAATATCTGGTTTTGTTTTAAAATCCCCATTGGTAATTATATTATATGTTTCCTTATGCGTATATTCATCTTTATATGGTCTTTCACTACGCAAAGCATCATATACATCGGCAAGGGCTACAATTCTTGCTTCAATTGGAATTTCTTCACCCTTCAAACCAAAAGGATATCCAGTTCCATTATAATTTTCATGATGATACATTGCTATATTTTTTGCCATTTTGAAACGTTCATCTTTTCCAAAAATTTTATCAGCAAATATTGTATGTTTTTTCATTTCTTCATATTCATCCCTTGTTAAACCACCTGGCTTATTTAAGATTTCATGTTTGATCATAAGTTTTCCTATATCGTGAAGTGGAGCATAAGATTCTATATCATCCACGAATTTAGAATCAAATCCCATTTTTTCAGCAATTAATCGCGAATATTTTGCCACTCTTTCAATATGATTTCCTGTGATTTCATCGTATTCTTCAGCAATTGATGATAAGTGTGAAGAGAATTTTCTATATGATTCTTCGAGATCATTATATGCTTTTTCTAATTGCATATATAAATCTTCTAATTCTTTATTTGTAGCTTCTAACTCTTCAGTTGATGCACTGATTTCATCAAATAATTCAAGCATTTCTTTTATGGATAAAAATTCTACTTCTTTCAATTCATTTAATTCTTCGAAATAAAAGTTTTCATCCCTTATAGGTTCTAAAATCTCTTCAAAATCACTCACAGAAATATTTAAAAAACTCTGTCTATCTAATATTCTTAATTCTTTTAAAAAGCTTTCCATACTTTTTATTATTTTAGAAAATTCTAGTTCAAATCTATGGATAAATTTAGTACTTTTCCCCCTTGAAACTAAATTCCATATTATTATTAAAAATACAAATAAAGAAATCACCAAATTGTATAATAATTGAAGTGTAATATCCAATGAAGTTGTTAATTTAAGATCATTCCAATTTGTTGTGTTGTTTATAAAAATTCTATTATTTATCATTGAAAATTTTTTTATTTCCTTTACTGGAATTTTTGAATATATAATTCTCCCACTTTTATCTTGAATTGTTAAAAAATAATTTGAATCTATTTCAAATCTTAATTCATCCAACTCTCCAATCAAATAACTATTACTGAATTTACCACCTATATATATATGAGATTTTTCATCAAAAAACTTATTTCTAAAAATAAAAATACCTGAATTTTTTTTTATTAGTTCAGAATAAAATTCTGTATTTGATATATTTTTTTCATCCAATTGGTTTTCTGGTAAAGTTTTTCTAATTTTTCCACTTTTATCGATTATAAAAAAATTTGAAATTCCTATATCTTTTAACAACTTTTCATCGTTTATTATACTGATATATTTCAAATGATAATAATAGTGATTCATTATGTCATTAAAATTATTTAAATTAATTACAGATACTGACTTTAAAGTTGAATTAATATTTAAAAACATTAAAATCCATAATACAATTATAATTAGCAAAAAAATTATATTTTGCCTTATCGAATTTTGAATGTATTTTTTTATTATTTCACTGTATCTCATATTAATACCTCACAATATTTTAATCGTTAGTTTAACTAAAATTAATATATCAACTGATTAATTAATTCATATATCCTGGGTCATTATATCATATTATCAATTAATTCTCAATAATAATTATAGTAACTATTCTGTAAAATTTAAAAGAAAGTAAGTCATTTATATCTTTCCATATCGATTTTATATATACCCATTTTTTTGATATAATATTAATAAAATTAACGTTGCATTTTCAATAAACAAAAACTATGTTCTGATATAATCTTGTAAGATATATCTCACCCATTCACACGCTTTGTATCGACTATTTTTTTTAAAACTTAAATAAAATTGCAATGAAAAAATCAAAAAATTTTTCATACGAATATTATATAAGAGAGGTGATTATTATATGTTAAATGATATTGAAATTGCTAAAAAAGCTTCACTAAAAAAAATAACAGATATTGCTATTGATCTTGGAATAAGTGAAGAATATATTCATCAATGTGGAAATCATATCGCTAAAATTTCACATAATTATTTGAAAAATATTGAAAGAAAAAAAGATGGAAAGTTAATTCTTGTTACCGCAATTAATCCAACGCCTGCTGGTGAAGGAAAAACTACTACAAGCATCGGACTTTCAATGGCTTTTAATAAATTAGGAAAAAAATCAATTGTAACATTAAGAGAACCTTCCCTTGGCCCAGTAATGGGGGTAAAAGGTGGTGCTGCTGGTGGAGGGTATTCTCAGGTATTGCCAATGGAAGATATAAATTTGCATTTTACAGGAGATATACATGCTATAACGACAGCTCATAATCTTGTATCTGCAGTATTGGATGCACATATAAAATTTGGAAACGATTTAAATATAGATGAAACAAGGATTTTCTGGAAAAGAGCTATTGATATGAACGATAGAGCTTTACGACAGATTGTAATTGCATTAGGCGGACACTCTAATGGGAAACCAAGAGAAGATGGGTTTGTTATAACAGCCGCTTCAGAAATAATGGCTGTTTTGTGTCTTGCTGATGATATTCCAGATTTAAAAAGAAGACTTCAAAATATAGTGGTTGCAAGGACAAAAAAAGGTGTTCCAGTTACAATTGGTGACTTAAAGATTGAAGGTGCACTTGCAACTGTATTAAAACATGCTATAAACCCAAATCTGGTTCAAACAATTGAAAACACACCAGCATTTATACACGGTGGTCCATTTGCCAACATTGCTCATGGAACAAACTCACTAATAGCTACAAAAATGGCTTTAAAATTATCTGACTACGTTGTTACAGAAAGCGGATTTGGTGCAGATCTCGGTGCGGAAAAATTTCTTGATTTTGTTTCTCCTACCGCTGGATTTAAACCGGATGCTATTGTTTTAGTTGCTACAATTAGGGCTTTAAAATATAATGGAGGATTAAAAGATTTTAATGAAAAAAATCTTGACGCATTAAGAAACGGAATTGTAAATTTGAAAGTACATATTGAGAATTTAAAAAAATTTGGTATACCTATAATTGTTGCTTTAAACAAATTTGACACCGATTTTGAAGAAGAAATAAAATTTGTCGTTAATTTTGTCGAGAATTTAAACATTCCAATTTCTATAAATGAAGCATACTACAAAGGGTCCGAGGGAGCCATTGATTTAGCCAAAAAAGTTATCGTTGAATCTAATAAAAAGAGTGAATTAAATACAATATATAACTGGCATGACCCTATAGAAGTCAAAATATTAAAATTAGCAAAAGAAATATATAGAGCTAAACATGTTGATTATGAAATGGCGGCAAGAAATAAAATTAAATTCCTTAAAAAACATGGTTATGATCATCTGCCTGTTATAGTTGCCAAAACACAATATTCAATATCTGATAATCCAAAAAAATTAGGAGCCCCTTCAAATTACAATTTTACAATTAGAGATTTTGAGTTATCCGCAGGTGCGGGTTTTATAGTAGCTTTAGCAGGTGAGATAATGAGAATGCCTGGTCTGCCAAAACATTCCAATGCTGAAAAAATCGATATAGATGCAAAAGGTAATATTTCTGGTTTGTTTTAAGGTGATAAACATGATTATTAAGGTTGATAAATTAGCACAAAAAATTAAAAGTAAAATCATATCGTTAAAGGATAAAAATTTAAAATTAGTAAGCGTAGCTTTAGAACCAGATAAAGCCACACTTGCATATTTGCACTCTCAGGAAAAATTGTCAAAAAAATTAAATATAAAATATGAATTAAAAATAGCAACTTCAAAAACAGAATTAATTAAGACAATAGAAAATTTAAATAATGATGAGTCAGTTAATGGAATATTTTTATCTCAACCTCTTCCCTTTGAACCTTATGAAGTCTTGCAATATATTGATCCTAAAAAGGATATTGAAGGAATCACTCCTTATAACTTAGGAAATTTAATATATGGAAAATCATATTTTAAACCATGTACAGCTGATTCTGTTGTTAGAATATTAAATAATTTTACAAATCTTGATGGTAAAAATGTTGCTGTAATAGGCAGAAGTGTAATTGTTGGATTACCAGTTTCAATAATGCTTTCGAATAAAGAAAACAATGCCACGGTAACAATATGCCATAGTCATACAAAAGATTTAAAAAATATAACCTTAAATTCTGATATAATAGTTGTAGCTACGGGAATACCAGAATTTTTAAAAAAAGATATGGTAAGAAAAAACAGTATAATTATCGATGTTGGAATTAATATCAAAAATGGTCACATCGTTGGCGATGTAGAGTCTGATGTAAAAGATATAGCATACGTTACAGAAGTTCCTGGAGGTGTGGGAGAAATAACCTCTTTAATCCTTTTTGAAAATCTGATAAAAGTTAAATTATAAACCATATGAAACATATGAAAAAATAACCATTCCAATTATAGCTGAACTTAGAATTATATATATTGGATCTATCTTTGTTTTTATAAATAATATTAAAGCATACAAAGCTATAATTGCACTGATAATATTTTTTTCTATTATTATTGGCTTTAATACGGATAAAAAAGTCACTGAAATTAATACAACAGTTCCTAATCTAAGTGATTTCATTAATAAATTTTTATTTAAATTAAATTTTTTCAAAAACATTTTAGCTGTATAATAATATATAATGGCTGGCATTACCAGAAATAAGGTATTTAAAAAAGCTCCGGGTAAACCATATTTTAGATATCCAATATATGTTGCAAGATTTACAGCAACTGGTCCCGGTGTCATCTGGGAAATAGAAATAGCATCCTGTAAAGCTTTTTCTGTTAATAATTTATTCTCAATTATTAATTGTTTTATAATACCAAGAGAAGCCCATCCTCCCCCAAACGAAATAAAACCTATTTCAAAAAAAAGAAAGACCATTTTAAACATTTTCATCATTCCTTTTTTCCAAAAAATAAAAAATTATAATGGTTGAAAAAAATGTTACAATAGTATATGAAGGATAAAAAAATATTATTGATATGGATAATATTATAATTATAATATCATATTTATTAAATTTTGTTGTTTTCACAAAATCATATAGAATCCCTGCAACCATACCTATTAATGATGCATATGCACCTTTAGTAAATCCAGAAACATAAATATTATCCGAATATCTTTTTAATATTAGAGCTACTAAAATTATGCTAAAAAACGGAGGTATTAATACGCCCAAAGATGCTATAATTGCACCTATTATACCTTTTATTTTTTTTCCAATTAACCATGATGTTTTAAATGCAATAGGTCCTGGCATTGCTTGAGCTATAGATAGTATTTCCATAAATTCATTTTCTGTAATCATCTTTTTAGATGTGAGGTTTTTTGACATTACAGGAATCATTGCATATCCACCGCCAAGCGCCAATGCCGATATTCTAAAAAAAATAAAAAATAATCTAATCAAAGATAACACCTCTTTCTATTTAGAACTTATATTTTGTATTTTATCATAATTTTTTATTTTTGAATATTCTTCTTAATTAAAAAGATGTATAATATCTTGTTAAGATAGGTTGCAAAAAAATTCAAGGAGGCGATTTGCATGATACCTACACCACATATTGAAGTTGATAAAAAAGGCATTATTGCAGAAACAGTTATTATGCCAGGAGATCCATTAAGAGCTAAGTTTATCGCAGAAACATTTTTAGAAAATCCTGTTTTGTTTAACACCGTAAGGAATATGTTCGGATATACAGGAACATATAAAGGTAAAAAAATTAGTGTTATGGGAAGTGGCATGGGAATGCCAAGTATAGGCATTTATTCATATGAATTATTTAAATTCTATGATGTACAAAATATAATAAGAGTTGGATCTTGTGGTGCTTACACTGATGAAATTGATTTATACGATGTTATATTGGTCGAAGAAGCATATAGCGAATCAACTTTCGCAAAGGTTATGGGAGGTATAGATGATGAAATCTTAAAACCTTCCAATGAATTAAATAAAAAACTGGAAAATGCTGCAAATTCATTAAATATCAAAATTCATAAAGGAAGAATTCACAGTTCTGATGTTTTTTACAGAGTTAATTTTGAAGATTATAAAAAAATAAGAGACACTTATGGTTGTATAGCTGTTGAAATGGAATCATTTGCATTATTTGCAAATGCCATGGTTACTGGCAAAAATGCTGCATGTTTATTAACTGTTTCTGATTCATTAGTTACCAAAAAAGCTACTTCAAGTGAAGAAAGAATGAAGTCATTTACAAATATGATGAAAATTGCTCTTGAAATGGCATAAATGGGCATTTTATGCCCATTTTATTTATAGCAAAAAATCGGGGTGAATTTATGAAAAAAAATATTTATGAATATTTATTTAACTTTTCCAATAATGCTATATTTTATTGGGATGAAAGTTTAAAGTTAATAAAAGCAAATAAAAAAGCTGCAGAATTATTGGGGTATTCATCACTTGAAAAAATGCAGGGAATCCCATATTCTAAACATATAGATGACACAGAAAAAGAAATAATTCAGCGAATTAAAAAAGCAATAAAAAAAGGGGAATTATTTCATATTTTTGAAAGGAAATATAAAACAATAAATGGGGATATAAAATGGGTTGAGGTTTATATTTCTCCTATTTTAATTGGAGAAAATAAATATATAATTCAGGAAGTGGATTATGATATAACAGAAAGAAAAATTCTTGAAGAACAATTAGAATTTGAAAAGAAAAAATTTGAAAATTATTTTAATCTTGCACAAACTATAAATGTGGTTCTTGATAAAAATGGAAATATATATGATATTAATAATAAAGCATGTGAAATATTAAAAGTTAAAAAAAATAGAATAATAGGAAAAAATTGGTTTGATAATTTTATTCCTCAGGAATTACGAAATGAAGTAAGAAAAGTGTTTAATAAAATACTATCTGGAGAAATTGAACCCGTTGAATATTATGAAAATGAGATAATAAATAATGATGGGGAAAAAATTATTGTATCTTGGCATAATAATTATATTAGAAAAGGAAAAAACATAATTTTTATTTTTTCCTCCGGAATAGATGTAACAAAAGAAAAAAAATATATACAACATCTGGAATATGAAAATAATTTCTCAAATGAATTCTTAAAATTATCTAATGAAATAATCTCGTCCCAATGGAACGAACAACTATATCAAAAAATTATAGATAAACTTGTTGACATAGTTCCATCTTCAGAAACAGGAGCTATTATATTTAAAAATAAAAAACATTATGAGTATAAAGCTGTTAAAGGTTTTGATATTAACAAATTAAAACCTATAAAATTTAAAATTGAAAATAGTGAAAGATTTTTGTTAAAAAATCCATATGTTGTTTCTAATTGGAAAGAAGAATATTCGCAAAATATAAAATATAAAAATACACTAATAAAATATGGTAATTTAGAAAAAATAAAAGAAACTTTGATAATCCCCTTATTTATAAAAAATAATTTATATGGTTTTATAACGCTTGATTCGTATAAAAAAAGATTTGAAAACATTGATAAAAATTTTGCTAAAATTATTAAATCAAATTTAGAATTTTTATTATGGAAATTAGAAGTAGATGAACAACTTCGCAAATCTGCTGAATACGATTTTTTAACAAAAATATATAATAGACAGGCTTTTATTTCTAAGATAAAAGATATTATAGTTTTAGAAAAGAGATTAAAACAAAAAATAGCATTTATTTATATGGATATAAATAAGTTTAAGTCAATAAATGATACATATGGGCACAGAATAGGAGATGAAGTGTTAAAGTTTTTTGCTGAAAGGGTCTCTTCTGTATTAAGGGAAAGTGATATGTTTGCAAGAATAGGTGGGGATGAATTTATAATTGCTTTGTTTAATACTGATAAAAACGGAGCAAAAAAAGTAGTAAATAAAATAAAAAAAGCTCTTAAAACGCCATTTCAATTTGGAAATATCAAATTGAACATTTCTGTAAGCTTTGGATGTTCTATTTATCCGAATGATGCAATCAATATCGATAAATTAATCGATATTGCTGATAAATTAATGTACAAAGAGAAACACCAGCAATAGAATTAATTTTATCAATGTGCAAATAATGAATGAGGTGAGTTCAATGCTTTTTAAAATAGAAAATGTATCACATAATTTTGGCACTCAGGATATATTTTATGATATTGACCTTTCAGTCTACGAAAAAGATAGAATAGCTTTAATAGGTGCTAATGGCTCTGGAAAAACTACACTATTGAAAATAATAAATGGGGAAATCGAACCATTGGAGGGTAATATTTTAAAAACAAAAAATTTAAAATTAGGATACTTAAAACAATTTAGAGCTGATGAATTAAATTTAACCCTTTTTAATTATGTTTTAAAAGAAATTGAAAAAAATATAAAAGATGAAATGAAAAATAAAATTGTAAGATCTGTTTTAAAAGGTATGGGATTCGATGAAAATCATTGGGATAGAAAAATAAATTCTTTGAGTGGTGGTGAATTAACAAGATTAGCGCTTGGTAGAGTTTTAGCAGGAGATTACAATTTATTGATATTAGATGAACCTACAAATCATCTGGATATATACTCTATAAATTGGCTCATTAATTATTTAAAAGCTTATAAAGGAGCTATGATATTTGTATCGCATGACAGGAAATTCATAAAAGAATTAGCAAATAGATTCTGGGAAATTAACAATTTTAAATTATGGGATTTTAAAGGAAATTATAAACAATATTTAACTCTTAGAGAAAATATCCTCATTAATATAACAAATAGAAAGAAAAACCTTGAAAAAGAAATTAATAGATTAAACTCAATGATTGAAAGGTTTAGAAAATGGGGAACAGAAAAAATGATGAAACAGGCTAAATTTAGAGAAAAATTACGGGATAAACTTTTAAAAGAATTTGAAAAAATACAATCACTACAGGAAGAAAAAATTATTAAAATAAAAATACCAGAACCTAAAAAAACCGGTTATAAAGTTTTAGAAATTAAAAATCTTTCTTTTGGCTATAATGAAAATAATTTATTGTTAAAAAATATAAATTTCGAAATAAATGAAGGGGAAAAAATTACCATTTTGGGGAAAAATGGTAGCGGGAAATCAACATTATTAAAATTATTAACAGGTAAATTATCTCCTGTAAAAGGGAATATTAACTGGGGATATAATATAAAAATAGGATATTTAGATCAGGTTATATCCTCACTAAACAAATCGCTTGATGTAATGGGGTTAATCTGGAAAGATGTTCCACAATGGCAGGATTATGAAGTAAGAAAATATATAGGAAGATTCGGTTTTTCAGGGGAAACTGTATTTAAAAGCGTTGAAACTCTTAGCGGTGGAGAGTTAACCAGATTAGCTCTTGCAAAATTAATATTACAAAAACCTAATGTTTTAATTTTGGATGAACCTACAAATCATCTGGACATTTTTACTATACAAACTCTTGAAGAAACGCTAAAAGAATTTAAAGGTGCTATAATTATGGTATCACATGATGAAAATTTAATAAAAAATTTATCTGATAGTTTTTATTTGATTAAAAATTCAGCATTATTAAAATATAAATCATTCGATGAAATATTACCAGAATTAATAAATGATTCATTTAAAATAAAAAAAGGAAATAGCTATAATATAGACTACAAAACAAATAAAAAAATAAAAAATAAAATAAAATCACTAAAAAGTGAAAAAAAGAGATTAGAAGAAAAATTTGAAAAAATAATTATAGATATTGAAAATATTGAAAATTTAATGTATTCTTATTCCCAAGATTATCAGAAACTGATAAAATTGGAAGAAGAAAAAAATAGTTTAGAGCAACAGCTTGAAGATATTACCAAAAAAGAAAATGAAATTATTCTTGAAATACAAAAACTGGAAAATATTGGAGGATGATTATATGATTTTCGGAATATATTCCGATCAAAGTAAAAATTTCTTTAACCCGACAAATCCCAAAATAGGCAATGAAATTACTATTAAAATCAGGGTATCAAAAAAATTAGGTCCTGTTTCAGGAAAATTATATTTATCAACGCAAAAACATTCACATAAATATAAACATTCAATTATGAAATTGGAAAAAGAAAATGAATTTTATTGGTACTTTTCCAAAAAATTTACCTTGACTAACAGATTAATACGATATCATTTTGAATTGGATTTTATAAAAATTAACAGAAAAATAAAATATGATTCTCAAGGAATAGTAGAAAAACGTCCTATCGAAGACTTTGTTATTATTCCAGATTTTGAAGTACCAGATTGGGCGATTGGAACCATCTATTATCAAATATTCCCCGACAGATTTTATAACGGCGATCCATCAAATGATCCTGTTAGTGGTGAATACATATATGACGGAGAACCTATAAAGAAAAAGAATTGGGATGAATTGCCAGATCCCGATAAAGGACATATTGAATTTTATGGTGGAGATTTAAAAGGAATAATTGACAAATTAGATTATTTAAAAGATTTAGGAATAGAAGCAATATACCTAAACCCTATCTTTGTTTCACCCAGTCCTCATAAATATGATACACAGGATTATGAGCATATAGATCCTCATTTAGGAGTAATAGTTGAAGATTCTGAAAACTTAGATGAAAAATATAAAGTAAGAACAACATCTAAAAAAAATCTAATAGAGAGTGATAAACTATTTTCTAACCTTGTTGAAGAAGCTCATAAAAGAAATATTAAAATAATTCTAGATGGTGTATTTAATCATTGTGGTTCATATCATAAGTGGGTTAATGAATATAAAATATATGGTGAAAATGAAGGGATTGCAAATAATAAAGAATTACCAGAATCAGAATATTTTTACTGGCATGGTGAAGAATATGAAGGTTGGTGGGGATATAAATCTTTACCAAAATTAAATTATAATAAAACAATGTTAGTTTGGAAATATATATCTCAAATAGGTGAAAAATGGGTAAAACATCCTTTTAACGCAGACGGTTGGAGGCTTGATGTAGCTAGAGATTTGGGAAAAGGCAAACGAATCAATAAAACATTTTGGAGATATTTCAGAAAAATAGTAAAAAAAGCTAATAAAAACGCTTTAATATTTGCTGAAGATTACGAATCTCCAAAAGAATGGATAGAAAGTTTATCATGGGATGGTATAATGAATTATATAGGTTCAATGGATCCTATAAGTTATTATTTAACAGGTATGGAAAAACATAATGATGATTTCAAACCAGAATTAATTGGAAATTCAGAATGGTTTATAAAACAATTAAAATGGGCTTGGAGCCAACTACCTCTAAATTCAAAGTATGTATCTTTAAATCAATTAAGTAATCATGATCACTCAAGATGGGCAACTCGTACAACTAAAAAAATTGGAAGAGCTAATACTCTTGGACATAAAGAAGCGGAATTTGATATAGATTGGGATATATTTAAAATTGGATATTTAATGGCTTTCACATTACCTGGAGCACCCGGTCTTTATTATGGGGATGAAATAGGATTACCTGGTTGGACTGATCCAGATAATAGAAGAACATTTCCATGGAAAAAATTACATGAAAATTTATACCAGGAAAATTTGAATTTTATGAAAAATATGATACAATTCTATAAAGAGCATAATGTTTTAAGAAATGGTTCAATAGAATTTTTATCTTGGGACAAAGGATTTATAGTATATAATATATGGGACAATAAAGAAAACTTAATAGTTATCGTAAATATAAACAATTTTACATATAAATTCGAAATTCCAGTATGGTTATCAGAAATTAATAATGGAAATTTTAAAATTATATATAGCACAAAAACTGTTACAGGAAAAGAATTTAGCGTTTATAATGGAATATTAGAAGGAGATATTTCAAAAAAGTGTGCTATCGTACTTCAAAAAATATAACATTTTATGTTATAATATTTGAGACAGTATCTTTAAAAGGAAATAAAAAGTCAAGATAAGGCTTACTTAAAAATAAATATAAAATACAAATATTAAAACAAAGAGCGAATCATTTAGCTTCGCTAAGAAAGGAGGAGAATTATGAAAAAGGAGATATATGGTAATAGTGCGACGATTTTTTTACATGGTAGGATAGATATAAACAACTCTGAAGAACTAAGAGATGAATTAAATGAATTAGCCGAAAATGGAATAAAAAGGATATTTATAGATATGTCAAATCTTGATTATATTGATAGTAGCGGATTAGGAAGAATTTTATATTTCTTTATGAACTACAAAAAAAAGGGTGGCTCAATGGAGTTACACAATGTGAGAAATGAAAATGTAAAAAAAGTAATAGAAATCGTTAGACTGGATAAAATTATTCCAGTGAGAGAATATAATGTTGATTAATCTCCTTATAGATGTTTAACTTTGCTATAAAGTACATATTTTTAAACTCTTTAATATAAAAAAGTTTATCATCAATAAAATAATCTTCCTTAAAAGGAAGATTATTTTATTGGAAACTAACTCTATTTTTTAATTTTTTTGTTGCTAAACTAATTTTATTTTTTACAAAAAGTACTTCTAAATTTAAATATATTATGGCATAAATATATTTAGATATATACAAATTGTATATAATAAGGAGGGATTAAGTTGGCTCATGTAAAAATTGCTATATATACAACCTCAAGATGTCCATGGTGTAAAAAGGCCAAAAAATATTTCAAAGAATTAGGGATACCTTTTAAAGAATATAATGTAGAAAAAGATCAAAAAGCTGCTGAGAGAATGGTTAGAAAAACTGGACAAATGGGTGTACCTGTAATAGAAATTGGAAATCAAACAATAGTTGGTTTTGATAAAGCAAAAATTGAAAGAATGTTAGGAATATAAAAACTGAGGCATTTTGCCTCAGTTTTTATATTATAACTAAATCTAATATAAAATAATTTAAAATTTTTATTTTTAAAAATGTCTATCATCAAATTAAACCGAGGTATTTTGCCTCAGTTTTTATTTACTCCCTCTGAAAATTTAAATAAATGTGATAAAATTAAAATAAGACTTATTATGAGGAGGATTTTATATGCATATTTTAACTTCTGAAGAAATGAAAAAAATAGACAATTATACTTCAAAAGAATATGGAATTTCTTCTGAGGTTCTAATGGAACAGGCCGCACTATCCATTTATAACGAAATTATTAAAGATTTTAATAAAAATACACATTTTTTATTTGTATTGGGAAGTGGGAATAACGGCGGAGATGGTTTGGCAACTGCCAGATTGTTATTCAATGAAGGATATAAAAATATAAAAATTGTTATTGTAGGAAATAATAAAAGTAATTTATTCAAAAAACAATTAGAAACCATCAAAAAATTTGGATTTAATAATTTTATAGAATATAATGACGATTTCAAAAATCATGTTAGTACTGCTGATTGTATTATTGACGGATTAATCGGTATAGGATTAAAAGGCAATTTAAAAAAAGAGATTATGGAGATTATCGATATTATAAACTCTAAAAAAAGAGGATATGTGATTTCTATAGATATTCCTTCAGGGATAAATTCAAATAATGGTAAAATACATAATACTGCTGTTAAAGCAAATAAAACCATAACCTTTGGTAGTTATAAACTTGGACATATCTTTTTCCCAGGAAGAGATTACTCAGGAAAAATTGTTGTTTCACCTCTTTCATTTCCAAAAGATTTATTCAAAATTTCTCATAGAAAGTTAGTTACAAAACAGATGATAAAAAAGTTATTACCTAAAAGACCGAAATTTTCTCAAAAATATGATTTTGGAAATGTTTTAATTCTTGCAGGTTCCTCTGAATTTCCAGGTGCATCTGTACTTTCTGCAATAGGTGCACAAAAAATTGGCGCTGGATTGGTTAAATTAATTACACCAAGTTCATTATCTTCATCTGTTTTAGAACATGAACCAGGTATTATATATAAATCATTAAATAAAGATAAATTTTCCTTAAGGGATATTGATATAATCTATAAAAATATAAAAAAAGCTTCTGCTATTGTAATAGGGCCTGGATTAGGTCGTTCAAATGAAACTATGCAATTTGTCAGAGGTGTTGTTGAAAATTCAACTGCTCCTATTGTTGTTGATGCAGATGCACTTTATGCTGTCGATGCATTAAGATTAAGAAAAAATATAGTATTAACTCCGCATGTTGGTGAAATGCAAAGAATTGTAAGAACTGATGAAATTGAAATAAGACAAAATTATGAATACACTGAATATTTTGCAAAAGTTAAAAAGGCTACTATAGTATTTAAAGATGCTACCACAATAATCACAAATGGTGAAAAAACATTTTTCAATATTACTGGCAATACCGCATTATCTAAAGGAGGAAGCGGAGATTTACTTACCGGTATCATCGCAGGTCTAATTGCACAGGGACTAAATGTTATGGAAGCAAGTATTGTTGCATCTTATTTATCTGGTAGAACTGCTGAAATCGTCAGTGGTGAAAAATCGGAATATTTTTCAACCCCTCTTGATATAGCTAAAAACTTATATAAAGCTATTTTGGAGGTCATGAATGATTAAAAGAAAATTGCTTCAAAAATTAAAGCAAAAACAATCTCTAAACCAAAAACAAATACAGGCATTAAATTTTATTCAAATGCCCTTAAATAAACTCGATAATGAAATTAATGACTTTATATTAGAAAATGTATTCTTAAAATTTAAAGAGGATAATTTAAATTTTTATAGTTTAGATTATCTTGATTATATTTTAGAAACAACAACATACAAAATCAGCTTTTTAGAAGAAATTAAACCCTTATATTTAGCTCTTGTCCCATCTTATCTTGAAGATTATGCAGAAACTTTATTTGAATATCTCGATAAAAATGGAATATTAACTATTTCAAAGCGAGAATTTATTAAAAAATATAATATCAACAAAAAAGATTATGATTTATTAATTGAAATTCTTAAAAACCTTGGACCTTCTGGATTTGCTGAAGAATCTTTAAATGATGCATTAAAAATACGAAAAGAAAAAGGAGAATTTGGATTGCCGCTCTCAAGTTTAGAAAATGGAGAAAATATTATATATATAAATGCTAAGCCGGATATTATTTTTTTTGAAAAAAACGGCAACATAAAATGGCAGGTAAATATCCCAACTCTCCCGGAAATAGATGAAATATATCTCAAAAATCTTAAATCTTTTAAAGAAAAGAGT
This sequence comes from Marinitoga sp. 1154, assembly GCF_013363285.1. Classification (NCBI taxonomy): domain Bacteria; kingdom Thermotogati; phylum Thermotogota; class Thermotogae; order Petrotogales; family Petrotogaceae; genus Marinitoga; species Marinitoga sp. 1154. The sequence goes on from NZ_LBFB01000003.1 coordinate 61,390, forward strand.
TTAAGAAAGTATATTGAAAAAGAAATGGAAAAATTATATATAATAAAAAACGCTATCAATAAAAGAAAAGAATATCTAAATGTATTGGCAGAAATACTTGTTTTAGAAAATTCTAATTTTTTAAAATATGGAAACACGCCAAAAACACTTGGAATAAGAGAAATAGCTCAAAAATTAAATATTTCACCCTCCACTGTGAGCAGAAGTATTGCATCAAAATACTTTATGAATTTAAAAAAAATTATATTTCCATTTTCAACTCTTTTTAATACCAGAGATGCTCAAAAAAATAAAAAAGAGATTATACTTAATTTTATAAAAAACAATATGAATATTTCTGATAGTAAATTATCTAAATTAATTGAAAAAAAATTAAACATAAAAATATCTCGAAGAACTGTAAATAAATATAAAAATCAATTAAGGGGTGGAAAATAATGCAAACCTTTATAATATCAGGTGGAACTCCAAAAAGTTCTCTTGAATTTTATAAAAATATTATAGGTAATTCAGATCTTCTGATAGCAGTAGATAAAGGTCTTGAATTGTTTAAAAAATTGGATATCGAACCGGATTATTTAATTGGAGATCTGGATTCCGCATCTCAAGAATCGATAGAATGGGCAGAATCAAATGATGTTGAAATTATAAAATATAGATCTGATAAAGATTTTACAGATATTGATTTAGCTCTTGATTTTGCCATTGAAAAAAAATCAAAAAAAATTATTATTTCAGGTTTTTTAGGTAATAGATTAGATCATATATTTGGAGCTTTACTTTTGTTAAAGAAATATAATACAGAAATTATTTTTAAGGAAGAATTTTTAGAAATTTCAAAAATACCTAAAAATTTTGATAAAAAGGTGAGTAAAGGTGAAATATGGTCAATCTTTTCGCTAACAGAAAGAACAGAAGGAATTTATCTTAATGGTTTTAAATATCCATTAAAAAATGGAACTTTATTTTTTAACAACCCTATTGGTATAAGCAATGAAACTATAAATGAAAAAATTGAAATCTCTTATTTAAAAGGATGCCTGGTATATTTCAGATGGAAAAGCGACTCATAAGAGTCGCTTCAGACTGTCGACAAAGTCCAAGTAATCCTGGTATAATAAAAATAGGGATTACTTGGATTTTTTTTTGGAGGTGAAAGAAATGATCACCAAAAGGAAAAGAGATGCAAGAAGACAAATAGAGATGGTAGCAATAGAGGATTTAGTGCCGGAAGACCATTTAGTAAGAAAAATAGAAGCAGCAATAAATTTTGATTTCATATATAAGTTAGTAGAAGATAAGTACTCACAGGATAATGGAAGACCTAGTATAGATCCAGTAGTATTGATAAAAATAGTGCTGATACAATATATATTCGGAATAAGATCCATGAGACAAACAATAAAAGAAATAGAAACCAATGTGGCATATAGATGGTTTTTAGGATATGGATTACATGAGAAGATTCCACATTTTTCAACATTTGGAAAGAATTACGAGAGAAGATTTAGAGGGACAGATATATTTGAAAAGATATTTAAACACATATTAGAAGAAGCAATAAAAAATAATTTAATAAATGCAGAGGAGATATTCATAGATGCAACTCATGTAAAAGCAAATGCAAATAAGAAAAAATACATAAAAAAAATAATTGAAAAAGAAACAAAATCATACAAGGCTAAATTAGAAGCAGAAATCAATGAAGATAGAAAAAAACACGGGAAAAAGCCATTAAAACCTAAAAAAGAAGAACCTAAAAAGAAAGAAACAAAGGAAAGTACAACAGATCCGGAAAGCGGAATGTTAAATAAACAGGGAAAAGAAAAGATGTTTGCATATTCCTATCATGCAGCAAGTGATAGGAATGGGTTTGTATTAGGAGTAAAAGTAACAGGGGCAAATATCCATGACAGTGAAATGTTTGAAGAAGTATTAGAAGAAGCGATAAAAAATACAAATAAAAAGCCAAAAGCAGTTGCAATAGATGCAGGATATAAAAAAGGATTCATAATAAAATCAATATTTGAAAAAGGAATAATACCAGTAGTACCATACACAAGACCAATAGGAAGAAAAGGAATGATGAATAAAAGAAAATTCAAATATGATAAAGAAAGAGACGTATATATATGTCCTCAAGGAGAGAAATTAAAATATGTAACAACCACTAGAGAAGGATATAAAGAATATAAATCGGATAGACTAATATGCGAAATGTGCCCATTATTAGATAAATGTACATCAAGTAAAGATAAAATCAAAAAAATAGCCCGACACATTTGGGAAGATGAAATAGAAAAAGCAGATAAAATCAGATTAAGTGAGTATGGAAAAGAAGTATATTCAAGAAGAAAAGAAACAATAGAAAGAGTATTTGCAGATTTAAAAGAAAAACATTCAATGAGATGGACAACATTAAGAGGAAAAGAAAAAGTGTCCATAGAAGCCTTATTAGTCTTTGCAGCCATGAATTTGAAGAAAATGGCTATATGGCTATGGAGAAATAGGAAGGGAACCTCAAATTTTTCGAAAAAACTTCAAAATTTTCTTCTTGCTCTCCAAAAAATCAAAAAAATTTTCTCAATTTTATATTTCAAAGATAAAAAATACCTCTCTGCTTGATTTAGCAAAGAGGTTTGTCTTCAATCTGAAGCGACTCATAAGAGTCGCTTTTAATTATTCATATATACCTATCACTCTAAAACTTATTTCTTCATCATTTACATAAGATTTAGCTGGAGTTGTTTTAGCTATAATGTTTCCATTTTTTATTACATAAAGCACTTCACTTCTAAGTCTTATAGCTTCTATTTTACTTGGTGCATTTAAAATGATTAAATCAGCTTTATTTCCTTCTTTTATTCCATAGTCACTTAAATTCATAAGTTTTGCGGAATTATATGTAATTGCATCAAAGATCTCATTAATTTCATTATATCCAGTCATATGTCCAACATTCAAAGCCATAAAAGCTACCTGAAGCATATTATATCTTCCAAGCGGATACCACGGATCCATTACAGAATCGTGCCCTAATCCAACATTTATTCCTGATTTTAATAACTCTTTAATTCGAGTCATGCCTCTTCTTATCGGATAATTATCAAATCTTCCTTGAAGAGCTATATTATCAAGCGGATTCGCTATAACATTTAATTGAGCTTTTTTAAATACACTCATTAATTTATAAGCATAAGCGTTATTATATGAATGCATAGCAGTAATATGACTCGCTGTAACTCTTCCAAAATAATTTTCTTTTATAGTTTTAGCTGCTAAATATTCTACAAATCTTGATTGATCGTCATCAGTTTCATCAATATGTACATCTATATCTTTATCAAAACTTTTAGCTAAATCCATTATAATATCAATACTCTTTATCCCATCATCTCTCGAAAATTCATAATGAGGTATTCCACCAACTATATCTGCTCCAATTTCCAATGATTTTCTCATTAAATTTTCTCCATCTGGAAAACTAACTATCCCTTCCTGTGGAAAAGATACTATTTGAACATCCACTAATTCTTTCATTTCTTGCTTAACTTCAACCATTGCCTTTAAAGCTGTTAATTCAGGGTCACAAACATCTACATGAGTTCTTACTTTTAAAATCCCTTGAGCCACAGCCCATTTCAAAGCCTCTTTAGCTCGTTTTTTCACATCTTCATGGGTTAATTTCAATTTTCTTTTGCTCCATATTTCTATTCCTTCCCATAACGTTCCTGATATATTATATTGAGGATCGCCTACAGTAAGTACTGCATCAAGATGAACATGAGGATCAACAAATGGTGGCGACACCAATTTTCCATCTGCGTCAATTTCTATTTCTGCCTTTTCTTCAATTTTTCCTATTTTTATTATTTTTCCATTTTCAATAAAAATATCTTTTAATTCTTTATCTTCGCCAATATGCGCATTTCTTATTATCATTTTCATGATTCTTCACCTACAACTATTTCATGATTATTATTTATTCCAAATACTTTTAACAATATATCAAAAATTACATAAAACACAAATGCTCCTATAATACCATTAATTGGAGGAACACCGGGGCTATATTTTGCAATTAAAGCTCCTGCAATATAACCTAAAACTCCAGACCAATTAAATTTTTGAAATTTTATATTTGTAATTTTTGGATATTTCATTTTATGTTTGTAAAAAAAGTCTGCCATAATTACTCCACCTATTGGTGGAATAAACGTTCCAAGAAGAACAAGCCATGGAATAAGCCAATTATACATTCCCAATATTGCTAAAATAGTTCCTATTGCAGCGCCTCCAATTGTAAAATATCTTCTTTTCTCTGTTCTAAAAAAGTTACATCCTGCAACAGAAAAATTATAAATTGTATTATCCTGTGTTGTCCAAATATTCAAAAATAACATTACTATCCCCCAAAATAGCAATCCCTGTTTTACAAGAACATTTACTATGTCCGGCTCTTGATAAACTAATCCACCATATGCTCCAGCAAAAATCATTAACCCATTACCTATAAAAAATGCAACAAGTGATCCAAATACAGCAGAATATGCTGTCTTTGAAAATCTTGTCCAATTTGTAGATTGAGTCCCTCCACTAACAAATGTTCCAAAGATTATAGTTATAGCTGCTGCTGTTGTCATATCCTTTGTAGGTTCTATCCCAAGAATTCCCGCTAAACCTCCTGCATCCTTTGTTGCTATTGTCATACTCCATATAATTAATATCGTCATCAGTGGCACAGAAAACCTTGAAAGCCATTCCAATCCTCTATATCCAACATATGCAGTCCATGAAAAAGCAAATCCAAAAAGTATCATTAACGGTATATTCCATCCCTGGGGTAAATTGAGAAACTTTGTCAAAAGAATAGCTATTGTTGCAGTTCCCCAGGCATACCAGCCGATTTGTGTAAATCCTAAAATGAAATCTGGCCATTTACTCCCCCAATCTCCAAAACTATATCTTCCTAAAAGAACTGTACTTAATCCTGTTTTAAATGCTATATACCCTAATATAGCAACATATAATCCCAATAACAAGTTACCAGCAACTATTAAAAGCATCAAATCTGGCCAGAATTTAAAGGATACTCCAAGATTACCTCCAGCCCACATCGTTGCAGTGAAAAAAGTAAATCCTAATAAAACTACCGATATTGACCAAAACCCTTTCCTTTCTGATATTGGAACTTCAACCAACGGAAAATCTTCTGACCCTTCTTTTAACTCTTCATTCTTCTTTTCTAAAATTTCTTCATCTGCCATTTTTCTCCCCCCTTACACAAAATTCAGTTATAAAGAAATTTAATTAGAATTAATATTCTAATTTTTATTGTTTTTATTCACTTAACAAGGTTACTTATAGGTTATTATCTCACAAAAAAAATGTTAAAACAATTTCTCTCTATAATAATCATCTTGAATTAGAATAGATAAATATCAAATATACTAAATTATCTATTATTTTTTTATTTTTCATTTTTTCTTAATAATAGTATAATATAAATGTAGAGATAATAATATTATTCCATATCCTGCGTATACTAACAGAGAATTAATTTTTTTTTCATCAATCATTTTCGATATTGAATTATATTAAAACAAAAAACGGCTCCAATGGGAGCCGTATTACAAAGGAAGAAGTGGTTACTTATTCAATGGATTCATTGAATCAAGATAAATTTGTTTTACAATTTCCTTAGTTGCTTTTATAGGTGCCATTGATAACAAAATATCCAATGACGGCGTATTAAATGCTAAATCAACTAACCTTTCAATATCATCAATTGTATAACCTTCATCTGATAATTTTTTAGTCACTCCTACACTGAATAGCCATTTTTCTATACCTTTTGCTATTATTTCTGCTTCTCCAGGTATTCCTTTTAGTCCTGGAACAATAGGTTCGAATATTTCCGCTAATACTTCAGGTTTTGCAGGATAAATTGCTTTTACTACAGCAGGTAATAAAATTGCTAATCCTAAACCATGTGGTAATTCTGGCTTAATCCCACTTAATGGATGCTCTAAAGCATGGGTAAAATGCAACAATCCATTATCAAAACATGTTCCAGCAATTGATGAAGCATACATTAAATAATATCTTGCTGTTAAATTTTGTGGATCCGCTTTAGCTTCTGGTAAATATTTTGTGATTAATCTTATTGTCTCTTTTGCTAATAATATCGTATAAGGATTTGCTACCAATGTTGTTGCCGCTTCTGTAACATGATTTATAGCATCGATGGATGTAAATGTTGTTTGGCTTTCAGGTAATGTAACGGTAGTTAATGGATCGTTAATTGCATATAATGGATATATACAATCGTATACTAATGCTGGCTTATAACCTTTTTCCTCTATTGATGCTACTGCAAATCTATCTACTTCCGTACCAGTTCCATGTGTTGTATTGATAGCGATTATTGGCAAGGCTTTTTCTGCACTGAATTTAAATTCATAAAGTTCTCTTGCTGTATATTCTGGATATTCTAACAATATAGCAGCACTCTTAGCTGTATCTATATGACTTCCACCACCAACTCCTATAATAGCTTTTGCGCCAAAATCCAATCCCATTTTCTTTACTTCATCTATCATATCTACATTTGGGTTAGGCTTAACTCCTGTATAAACAACATATTCAATACCTTTTTCATCCATTATTTTTTCAATCTTTTCCTTTATTTTTGTTACTGTATATACAATTTCATCAGTTACCACTATTACTTTATTTATTCCTTTTTTCACTAAATCGCTAGCAATATCATTAAATTTCTCAAGCGCACCTACTCCTAAATACATCCTTGTTGCTCCTCTAAATTCTTGAATTGAATTTATATTTATTTTACTTTCCCACATAAATATTCACCTCCATAATGAGATTTTTTTCACTTTGTGACAGTAAAGTTTTACATTCTTTATTTCACATCTTTATTATATACGTGAAATTTTACACTTTTATTTCTCAAAAAATATATTTGTGTTAATTTTCACTATAGAATTATATCATACACATAAATTATATAGGCTGTCTAAAAAGTCTCAAATGAAACGAAGGCTCGAAGATTGCCCTTACACGCTACCGCGGGTATTGGTTTAAATATTTTTGATTTTATAAAAAACTTTTGAGCTATCGCTCTCCTACGACGGGTTATAGGATAATAATTTATTATTTTAAATAATAACTTTTCAATATTTTCAAAGAAAATATTCACGCCTACGCAAATATAGGATTAAAATCTTTTTATTTTAAATCTTTTCTATTATATAATTTCTATTATTAGTTTTTTATAATCTTGTGCACCTATTTGTAGTTTTTTCATTGTAATCATCTCCAGATTTATTTTTCATTCTTATTATAACATAAATTTATATAGATTCCGCTTCTTTTTTATAGAATTAATACGGTTTTTACTAAATAAAAAACGTCCAGTATGATAACTGGACGTTTCGGTTAACCCCTAAGGGGATTTTATCAATGGCTCCGGCGGAGAGTATTGGATATATAAACTAAATAGTGGTTAACTATTTGAATTTCAATTTTTAAAATAATATAATTATATTAAACTATATTTATTGGGGGATGTTATGAGTTATAAATTCAAAAGAAAGAAAATAGCATTAATAGTTGGTAATGGTTTAACACTAGATCTTTTAGAATATTTAAATCTTAAAGAATATTGGAATTCTTCAAACCCATTTTCTTGGAAGGATAAAATTAATAAACCAGAAGAATATAAAACAAAAAATTTTGAAGAAATGTTTCCAAAATTAAGTTTAGTAATCCAAAATTTTGGAAAAAATAAAAGTGATTTTGAAATGTTATATTATATTTTTTCTAATAAAAATAAGGTTGTAAAGTTTTTAAGTAATAAGTATAATACTCCTAACTATCTTCTTCTTTGGGGGATTTTAAGAAACGAAATAGAACATTACTTTAGCTTTGCTTTTTCCACTTTTCAAAGAATAATCGAAAAATACCAAAAAGAAATAGAATGCTGGAGTTATTTTAAATGGATTAATAAAAATAAAAAATCAATAAAGTTTATTATAAGTTTTAATTATGACCTTATTATCGAATTGCTATTGAAAAAAAATAAAATTGAATATCATAGTTTTGGAATAGAAGGGGAAAGCCTTACAGGTATTCCATTATTAAAACCACATGGTTCTGTAGATTATGAAGTCTCTAATAATGCGATAAATATAAATAAATTAAAATACCCTTTGGATAATGCTTTTACATGGAATGATACACCTTTAATTCGAATTGATAGAAATGAATTATTTAAGGTAAGAAAAATTTCTCCATATGTATTACCTTCTGAATATTCACAAATTAGTAATTATCAATGGATAAAACCTGGCTATGCTGATTTTAAAACAAAAATTAAAAATGTGGATACTGTATATTTAATAGGGCATTCATATAGCGAATTTGATAAAAATGAACTACTTCAAAATATTATAATTCATATAAAACCAAATACAAAAGTAGTAATAGTAAATCCAAAACCAAATAATGATTTGATTAAAGATTTAAAAAATAATGGATTAAATGTTTCAATAAAAACAAATTCTAAAGAACTCTTATAATATTTATATAATTTCGCTATATAAATTTAAAAATCAATGATTAATACTTTGCATTTGATCCTAGACATACATTGTAACACTTTTTTATTTGCTAATTTTTCATAGCTTAAATAAAGTATATTCTACATGATCACCGAGAATTGTTAATTCTGGCTACGGTATTTATTAATTATATATAGAAAATAACAATTGCTGAAATATTTTGTTTATCAATATCCTAATAGATTCCGAAAAAAACGTGTTCCTAAAACTGTCGAACGGTTCTTAAAACTGTCGAATGTTCTTCCTAGAACTGTCGAATGTTTCTTAAAACTGTCGAATGTTCTTCCTAGAACTGTCGAATGTTTCTTAAAACTGTCGAATGTTTCTTAAAACTGTCGAATGTTCTTCCTAGAAGTGTCTGCAAAAACAACTACAAGAATGTTTAAAAAAGGGAAAATAAAAATGTACAAAAAAGGGATTAAGAATTAGAAACAGAATTAGCAAAAAATCCATTTTTTCTTTTAATCGATATGAATCACCTTTAATCGAAATAACATGAGAATGATGCAATAATCTGTCTAATATAGCTTGAGCTAAAACTGGGGTAGTATAATATAAACTGTGTAAAAATAAAAAAAGGAAGAGAAAAATAAAAAGAAAGTGAAAAAGAAAAGAACGATATTTAGTGGAGGGATCACAATGCCAAGGAAAAGGAAAGAAGAAAATGAAAAAATTCTTGGTAATGTTGATAGAGAATTCATAAAACAATATATAAAAGAAAATGGTATTAAGGATTAGGAAGATGTTGAAGATATAAGTAAAAAGCTCGTAAAAATAATGCTTGAAGAGATGTTGAAAGCAGAAATGGATTATGAATTAGGATATGAAAAATATTCAAGAAAAAATGATGATAATGACAATTATCGAAATGGTTATTCAAAAAAGACTGTTATAACCAAAAATGGAGAAATGGAATTAACTGTTCCAAGAGATAGGAATGGTGAATTTGAACCACAAATTGTTAAGAAAAGACAAAGACATATTTCAGTATTAAACACATATTGAAGATTTGGTATTGTCTTTGTATTCAAAAGGTTTAAGTGTCAGGGATATTAAAGATCATATAAAGGAAATATATGATGTTGATGTTTCTGCTGAAAAAATTAGTCTAATTACTAATACTGTAATTCCTTTGATTAATGATTGGAAAAATAGACCTTTGGAAGAAGTATATGCTATTGTATATTTGGACGCTTCATTTTATTCTGTAAAGGAAGATGGTATTGTAAGGAAAAAAGTTATATATAACGTTATTGGTATTAATCTTGATGGTTATAAGGATATTTTGGGTATATATATTGAAAAGACTGAATCTTCAAGATTTTGGATAAGTGATTTAAATGATTTAAAAGCAAGAGGTGTAAAGGATATTTTAATTGCTTCTGTTGATGGATTAACAGGTTTTGTTGATGCTATTCAAGCAGCTTTTCCAAAAACTGAAGTTCAAATGTGTATTGTACATCAGTTAAAAAATACATTTAAATATGTTGTTCATAAGTACAGAAAAGCTATAGCCAAAGATTTAAAACCAATATATCAAGCTCCAAGTCTTGAAGCTGCTGAGACTGCACTTGCAGAATTTGAAAAAAAATGGGGCGAAACTCACCCCTTAGCAGTACAAATATGGAAAAACAATCGGGATAAGCTATCAGTTTATTTTAAATATTCAGAACCTATTAGAAAGCTGATATATACCACAAATCCTATAGAAAATGTACATAGACAATTTAAAAAAATAACAAAAAATAAAAATGTATTCCCAACAGATGAATCATTGATAAAAGCAATATATCTTGCAGCAATGAGAGTAACGGAAAAATGGACTGATAGAATCAGAGATTGGGAACAAATATTAAATGAACTTAGAATATATTTTGGAGATGATAGAGTGCCTATATTTTAAAAAAGATATTTAAAAAAATTAGATAAAATCACAATTGAATATTAAATTCATTTTGAAAAGTGAATATTACTTAAACCACTGCACAGAAATGTGCACAAAGGAATGAAAACAAAAAATTGAATATTCATTAAAAAGAAAAATTCTCAACTAACATCTAACACAAAAATTATTATAAACACTATGAAACTATAACTCTAACATTTAAATTTCACAAAGTGTATTAATTTTACGAAAAACTAAGAAAAAACTTTATATTTGCTAATATTTTATAATAATTATCATTAACCAACTATTATTAATTTACACAGAATTTTGGATAGTCCCTAGCTAAAAACAACATTTTTAAATTATATAATTTAAATTTTTTAAATCTTATATTTTTAACTTTTGCACACTGTGCATATATTTTGTTATTCTTTTTTCTAATAACTTTTTCTTTATTACAATTCTTTTAATTATTCTCTGTTTTTTCTTTTGCTACTTGACTTAATACCAGTGACTTTCTATTAGTGACTTCCTATTATAGTGTTGTTTAAATAAACAATGTGGTGTATCCGGTAAAAAACTGGATTAAAAATTTTTAAAATCCTATTTTAAAAATTTAGTTACCATAAGCTATTTCTGTAAATTTTCAATTATTTGTGTTTAATAATGAATCCACAAAATTTTCAACATCTGTATGTTCATTTTCGTTGTTTAACTCATCTATTATATTATTAGATTCTGTTTGTTTAATCATCATATCCCATTTGCTAAGCTCTTGATCAACTGTATCTAAAATAGAGTTTATTGAAGTATCTGATTTTGTGTTATAAAATTCATTGTATAAATCGTTTATCTTTTTAGAAACACCGTATTGAGTAATTTTAGCTTTTATCTCTTCAACTTTTGCTTTATCTTTTTCGATCTTTATATTATAATTATTTAACATTATTTCTAATTTTTTTATTGATTCTTCCATTACTTTTGTAGTATTCTTCTTTGTTTCTAATAAGGGATTTAACTTATTTTCAATTTCGTTTTTTAATTTTACCATTTCATTTCTTATTTGCTCAAGAGTATAAACAGAACTACCTATTATAACAGTATCTAATCCTTTATCTACAGCTTCTTTATACTTATTTGCTAATTTTTTTATAGCATCGTTATATTTTTCAACTTTTGTTTTTATATCGGAAAGCTCCTTTTCCAATTTATTTTTATCCAATTTTAAATCAATTATTTTTTCCTTTGTTTGATTATATAGATTTTCTTCTTTTTTTATTTCAGCTTCTGCAAGTTTAACAGCATTTTGTATTTTCATCATATTTTCAAATTCATTTCTTTTTCCGATAATAGTGTAATATAGAGATTTAGCTGTTGTCGGGAACAATAAATAAAATACAACCATCACAATAATAACTCCTAAAACTGCCTCGAAAATTTTTTTCATAAAAACTCCTCCTTTTTGTCTAAAAATCTTTATAAATTAAATCTTTTAAAAAAGAATCTTTTGTAGAATTCAATACCAAATTATAATATACTTTATAATTTGAATTATTATTATCAATTATTTTTGTCAATTTACCAATATTGTATATCATATAATCTGTATTGTTTATAAGTATTAATCCAAAAAACTTTTTTGATAATATATCCATATCAAAATTTAAATCACTTTCAAATGATCCTTTAATTAAATGACACAACTTCATGTAGCTTAAAACGGTTTTATAATTACTTTCATTAATTTTTTCATTATATAATTTTGAATTTGCCAATACTACTAAATAGGAAAATATATAATCATCATAATATTTTTTTACACTATCAAAAGATACAAAATAAGGGAACAACTGATCTAAGGCATTATTTAATAATTTAGTTCTTGGAATAGAAAAATCCACATAATAAGAATTTATAATCTCTTCAACTATTTCGTTAAATATAAACAAAGATTTTTCTATATCTATTTCAGATTTTTTACTTTGTATATAATTTAAAGCTAATTCAAAAGCCTTCTCATAGTTTAAATGCTTTTTAGCATTTTTATATTCACTAAAATAAAAAGATTCCATAAAAGAATTATTTGAATAATTTAATAAGATAATTTTTCCAGAATTTTTTTCAATAAATTTTCTATAATTCTCATATAACCCAATAATGTAGGAATCATCTGTTGCAGAAATAGTTATATTATTTATATATCCAGAAATTAACTCTTTTTTTAATTCTTCATTTTCTTTTTTTAATTCTTCTATTTTTATTAAATTATTTTTTTCCTTTTTTAATAAATTATTTATTTTTTCTTCCATAAAGGCCACTTCATTTAAAGCATCATAAGTATTATTATATTTCTTTAATAAATTTTCATAATCTGACTTTATATTTTCAAAATCATTTTTTATATTATCATACATATTATTTAATTTTTTATATTGATTTTCTAAATCATTATATTTTGATTTTAACGTCCTATTTACTTCTTGAAAAAAAATTAAATCTTCGTTATACTTTTTTATCTTTTTTAAATAATCATTATTTATTGAGGAAAATGTTGTATTTATATTCTTTATAATCAAATCCTTTTGATTTAGATCATCAATTAGTTTCTTTTTTTGAATTTCAAGATTATTTATTTCTTCACTTAACCTGGAAATATTATTTTCTTTTTTTATTAATTCGCTATTTAAATTTGTTATGGTACTTTTATATTCGGATAATCTATTTTCTAAATTATAAATCTTTTCAGATAAACTCTTTATATTCAAATCCTTTTGATTTAGATCATCATTTAGTTTCTTTTTTTGAATTTCAAGATTATTTATTTCTTCACTTAACCTGGAAATATTATTTTCTTTTTTTATTAATTCGTTATTTAAATTTGTTATAGTACTTTTATATTCGGATAATCTATTTTCTAAATTATAAATCTTTTCAGATAAACTCTTTATATAATCCGATTTTTCCACAAATTGTGTTTTTATATTTAAATAATCTAATTTTAATTTATTTATTTCTATTTTTTTTCTTTCTAATTCATTCAAAAGATTAGAATAAGATTCATCATATTTTTTTATAAAATCTTTTTGTAAATTAATAATATCTTTATATTTATTTAACGTTTCTACCATGGCCGTGGAGACTTCCGAAAATGTTCTTTTTAAAGATTCATACTTATTAGTATAATCTATATTCAATTGATTATTGATTTGTTTTAATGCTTCAATTTCAGATTCTAATTTTAGTTTCGTCTCATATGATTTTTTTTTCTCTAATTGATATAATTCATTTAATTTCTCATAATCACTTTTTGGAACTCCACAACCATATAATATAAATAGTAGTGACATTACCAAAAAAAACATTTTTTTATTCATAATACCAATACCCCCATAAAAAACAGGATTTTTTTAAAAGATTAAATTATAAACAATTATATGATGGATTTAATAAACTTTTAGAGGTTATTAAAAACATTAATGATGAGTATATGATTGCTATGAAGTCAACAGGAACTTATCATTTGCCATTAAAATAATTTTTAAACAAAAAATGGTTCGATGTTCTGGTATTACATCCATATTTTCTTAAAAATTTCATGAAAGCATTTAATCATTCAAAAACTGATAAAATTGATTTTAAAAGTATTGCTAAAGCTATATATATATATATATATATATATATATATATTACGCGATTATGTAGTTAAATCATTTGAATCTGAGGATTTAGTTTTAGAATTAAGATATTTACTACTTAGTTCTATTACGATTCGAGTGGGTAATTAAAAATAAGATAATATATTTAAAAACATAAAACAAAAATAATAAAACCAATTTTTAAATGAAAAAACTTATGTTTAAAAAAATGGTTTTCTTCCAAAACAAATGGGTAATTAGATTAAAAAATATAAATATATTGTCCTGTAAAAATGGATTCAACGATTTTGAAATTTGAAAAAATATTTAATTATAAGAAAATTGCATATACGTTTCATTCTTTAAAGATTTATGAAAAAACGCTAAATCTGCATGTTCTGAAGATAAAAAAAGGGTTCTCTCACGAAAAGAATGGGTAATTAGGGAAAAGACAATTTACTTAAAGCCAAGAAATAGTAATGGATAAACATTTAAAAGATTTAAAACCATAAGCTCTTTTGGTAAAAGTTCTAAGTTTTGAATTCATACCTTCAATTTTAGCATTGGTTAATCCTGTTTTTAAATGCATAAGAATACCTTTTATATGTTTATATAAACTCTTAGCTGCTTTTTTCATTTTGTTTATTTGTTAAATTTTTTGGATTTTTAAGGAACTTCTATTATTTTTATCCTATTTTCTGTTTTTATCCTTGGTACTCTCGCATGTATATATGTTTCATATGGTTCATTTATATTTAGTATTTTTTCAAAAAATATTGGCAATTCATTTATCATTCTGGTTCTCCTTCTTTTTTCTTCCACTACTATAATATCATTTTTTTCTTTTTTAACCACTGCTTTTGGAAGAGAACCATAATTATTTTGAATAACATACAAAACCTAAATTAATTTACAAAAAACAAATAGTTTAGTTTGAGCTGTTGCAGTATTGTTTGCTATAGAAAGGATAGATTTTACTACTT
This sequence comes from Marinitoga sp. 1154, assembly GCF_013363285.1. NCBI lineage: Bacteria > Thermotogati > Thermotogota > Thermotogae > Petrotogales > Petrotogaceae > Marinitoga > Marinitoga sp. 1154. The sequence goes on from NZ_LBFB01000003.1 coordinate 76,538, forward strand.
GACTTTTTAGAGAATACATTTTATTATAACATATTAATATATTATTTTTCAAATGTAAACATAGTAAGTTATTTTTGCTTAATGGAATTTATTTTCTATTTTTTACATAAATTGCGAAATTTTGTATTATTACTAAAATATTTCTTTCTAATTACTTGATAGAAAAATAATTATATTATTATATCTATTTCAATAAAAATATAGCCTGTATTCCATAAAAGATCAAGAGATTAAAGTTAAAAATATATTAATAGATATTTTGGAGAATTTTTAAAATTACCCCACTATTACAGCAAAAACTATCGCTGCAATTGTTTAGAAAAATTATAATTTTTGTAAATGGTAAAATAATAAAGAACAAAAAGAAGAAAATAAAAATAAACAAAAATGTATAAAAAGGATAAAGAAATAATGGTATCCTTCTCGGCTTGACCCCCGAAAAATAGACAAAAAATAAGGAAATCTCATTTTTTCACAGAAACGAAAAAATCAGAAAAATTATAAGAAGAAATAAAATCATTAAAATTATCATTAAAAAGATAAAAAACGAAATCAGGTGTAAGATACTTTAAAGACCCATGAGGTCTAAGATGATTATAAAAATAAATATAGGACATGTAATAATTATAAACATCATCGATATCGTTAAAAGTAATATATTCAACAAACTCTCTTTGAACAGCTGAATGAAATGATTCAATAAAAGCTTGAGAATTAGGATTATTTTTGTATCCAAATTCATGAATAATATTGAGATCACTCATAAACGGCTTTTCTTCGAAAAGCAAGTTTATGAAATGTAATTATTAAAATAAAAATAAAAACCGAATAATTTTTGGCTTTGCCAAAAAGTTAGGTAATATTAGCTTTGAATTGAGGACCATTATCAGTTCTAATAATTAAATTTTGAGGGGTAGCATTTCTAAATTTAATAGCCTGTTTAACAGTCTTGATAAAATCTTTAGCTTTAATAGAATTACCAATATAAACACCAACAATTGACCTATCAAAAGAATCAATAATACTTAGAATACCAACAAATCCATTAGTTTTAGTAAAAACAAATTTAATATCAGCTTCCCAATACTGATTAGGACCAGTAATATTATGATTTTTAGGTCTTTTTTTAGGATGTTTTGAATGACGATGATAATTTCGAGTTAAATTAAGTTCTTTTCTTAATCTATGAATTTTTTTGTGATTAATAATAATACCGTATTTTTGTTTAAATACAACTGCAAGTTTCTTAGACCCCAGAGTTTTGTAGAAAAACTCTGGGTTAGAAGGATCACCAATCGATAACAAATCAATAAGTAGCTTTTTAATATACTCATCATAAATCTTTTCACCTTTAGTATTTAAAGAATAACCTCTAAAAAATTTATTTTTCCTACTATAACGATTAACAGTAAAAAACAATCTTGATTTAAAATAGAAAGTGCTACGTTTAATCTTATAATGATTAAGCAAATAGTCTAAAGAAACACCAAAGTTAGTATATTTATTAATAATCAACAAATCACCAATAAAAGTTACTTTCTTTGCTGTTGTCGTTTTTTTTTCAAAAAATTAATTTCATCCTCTTGCATTTTAATAAGAAGTTCTTTTTCAAGAAAAAGACGTTCATAATATTTAAGTTTTTTCTCTAAAGCAACAGAATCATTAGTATTATTTGAATTAGACTTAATAATGCCAGCAGATTCATAAATAATAGAATCATTTGCTTCGCAAAAATAAGTAGAAAAAATTAATATATATAACATATATAAAAAATTTATAAAATAAAAAATCATTCAGCTTGCGCAGCATGATTTAGAAATATCCGAAATCATAGAACTAGGACGGCCTTTTTTTGAATGAAACACATTATCGTCATAACCAGAATCTTTATATTTTTTAACCCATTTTTATCGAAGATAAAAAAAGATTTTATATAATTAAAATTTTTACCTATTTCTATTTTGCGAAGCAAAATATGTTGGAGTTAATGAATCATCAGAAAGATATTCTTTAACTGCTTACAGCAGTTAATAGGATTAAATGATTTTATAATAAAGAAACATAAATCTTTTCAGCTTTGCTGAAAAAGCCAACTTAAATTTCGGTTCATAATTAGTTCGTTTTCTCATTAAAAAACACCCCTTTCTTTTTTTCAATTTTATGATATTACTTTCTTATTTTTTATCCAAATTTTGTAAGGGGTGAATACGAAAAGAAAGGGGTTGATAGAAAAGAAAAAGACAAAGGGACATCCAAGATTTGAAACGTTACCAGGAGTACAAGCACAAGTTGATTGGAAAGAAAATATAAAGTTGTATTCAAGAAGTGGAGAAGAATTTGAAATTAATGTGTTTAATTACAAATTAGGCTATTCGAGATACTGCTATTTTGAACTCAGAGAAACTAAAACTCAACAAGATGTATTTGAATGTTTAATAAACGCATTTAAAAAAACAGGAGGTGTTCCACAAGAGATATTATTTGATAATATGAGAACAGTAGTAGATATAACAGAAAAAGGAAGAAGAATAAATTATAAAATGAAAGCATTTGCTAGAGATTTTGGATTTAAAATCAAATTATGTAAGCCAAGACATTCATATACTAAAGGGAAGGTTGAATCAGCAAATAAATTCATATCTTGGATATTAGCGTATGATAAGGATTTTGAAGATGAAAAGGAATTAATTGAAATTATTCAAATTCCAAGATTTAATGTCGCAATTAAAAAAAGCACTTAAAGAAAATAGATTAGAAACAAGATTAAAACATTTTTCTAAATACAAAGTATTAATAATAGACGAAATAGGATATTTGCCCATAGATACAGATGCTTCAAACTTATTTTTTCAATTAATATCAAAAAGATATGAAAAACACAGTACAATAATTACAACAAATATGCCATTTTCAAGTTGGGGTGAAATATTTGGTTCTCCAGTTTTAGCTCAAGCTATATTAGATAGATTATTGCATCATTCTCATGTTATTTCGATTAAAGGTGATTCATATCGATTAAAAGAAAAAATGGATTTTTTTGCTAATTCTGTTTCTAATTCTTAATCCCTTTTTTGTACATTTTTATTTTCCCCTTTTTAACATTCTTGTAGTTGTTTTTACAATAAAAAAGTAAACTTTATTATAGTTTATTAAAATATCCAGAAAATATATCGCTTTTATTAGTTATTCATGTTATGATCTTAAAATAATATAAAAAACGTCCAGTATGATAACTGGACGTTTCGGTTAACCCCTAAGGGAATTTTATCGATGGCTCCGGCGGAGGGATTCGAACCCCCAGCCTAGTGGTTAACAGCCACCCGCTCTACCGTTGAGCTACGCCGGAACGAGCTCTGAAACATATTATAACATAAGAACCATTATAAATCAAGAAAATTTTTTGCTACAAATATTAAAATATGTTTTATTTTACATAAATAACTTTTGATATTTCTAACCACTTTATTTGTTTTTCCCTTATGGAATAAATAAAATAGATATACCCTATCCTATCTGCATGAAACAGTCCTGACAAACTTATAGTTCCTTTAAGTTCATATATGCCATCATGTTCAAAATCAACAGGTTTTAATTCGGCAATTCCCCCCAAAAATAAACTTTTGTAATCCCCGGTAAATTGACCATATTCATTATATGCTTTCATTTTTATATACTGTTTTTTTCTGTCTGATAGGTCTATATATGTATAATAATTTTTATATTTTATTAGAGCTTTGAAATTATCCATAAATTCTGCCTGTAAATCTATTAAACTTTGTTTTGAACTTAATAATTCACCTTTTTCATAAGAATATATATAATAATATATATAATTTCCACTTCCTCCTGAATATCCTTTAAAAAAAATATCTAAATTTCCATCTCCATCAAAATCATAAAACGATATATCAGGCTCATATACTCCAAAATCGAAATTTATTGTTGTTGATTCTTTTCCGATTATGGATAATTTTAAATTATCTACATATACTGAACTTACATAATTTCCATTTAATATAACTTTTTCATTTTCAGAATCATTATTTAAATCAATATCTTTTTGAATTATTATTTCAGAAAAAACAAATAAAGGAAACAACATCAATAAAATAACAATTATTTTTCTCATTATATCAACCTCCAAAAAAATGATTATATAATTTTTTAGATAAATATTCTTGCTTATGCCAGTATCCAGCCAATTTTTCATTTCTTGATAAATCACCTAATTTTTTATAATACTTTTTATTTAATTTACCAGGACCTATGTTGAATAATGGTGTACCTGGTAATGGCATAAAGGTATGCGAATGGATAACTGCATTATATTTCCTGGTTATTTTATCCATAAACTCAAAGGTTATTTTTATATCTTCATCAGTTTCAAATGGAAATCCAAAAATAAAATCAACATATGGAATAAATCCATTTTCATAAATAAGGGAAATCGCTTTTTCAACTTTTTCCAAATTATGCCCTCGTTTTATTCTATCTAATATTTTTTCACTTCCGCTTTGAGCACCAACGATAATCATTTTATTATTTACATATTTCTTTATCACTTTCAAAATTTCCGGTGTAACTGATTCTGGTCTTACATCCGAGGGAAAGGAACCTAAATATATTTCTTCAATCCCCACTTTTTTCAAGCTATATAGCAATTCTTCGATTTTATTCACATTTGGTATAACACCATTTTTTGAGCCGTAACCAAATGAATTAGGAGTTATAAACCTTGCAATTTTTCTATTATTTTTTATGGCTTCTTTGGTATATTCTATTATTATTTCTATATCTCTATGCCTTACTTTTCTTCCAAATAAATTAGGCGTCTGACAATAACCACATAAAAACGGACATCCACGAGTTATTTCAATAGGCATAAAATGTTTATTTTTTATGGCAAATGGCGGATAATAATTTAAGTCCACAAATTCATCTGATATGATTATTTTTCTGTCCGTTCCTATTTTCAAAAAATTAGTGAAGGTTTTTTCACCTTCACCAACAAAAACATGATCAAATCCTATTTTTAATGTTTGTTTTGGCATTGCACTTGGGTGTGGACCACCTGCAATTACTTTATACCCTTTTTCTTTTAGTATCGGTATTTCTTTTTCAACATCAAATATGTCAAAACTCATAAATGAATATGCAATTAGAGTTTCTTCTGGTGAATATTCAAGTATTCTACTAAAATTTTTTTCTAACATTATTTCTATATCTATATTTTCCTTTTCAATAGCGCCTATTAAAGAAACAATTGAATATCTATTAGATTTAAATAATCTAAATATTATCCTTTTCAATTTCATCAACCTCATGTTTTTTAGGCATTATATCTCTTAAACCTGATAGAAAAATTAAAATTCCTACAATTATTGCAGAAGTAGCTGAAACATTTATATAGATATATGTTCCAATTGCAATTGCATTTAATATCCAGGCCAAAGTTATATATAATCTATTTTTTTTATAATTATATAAGGATGAAAATATTGTAGATAATAAGACCATGACAACAAACAAATTAATGTCTAATTTTTTTATAAAGCCAAACACTGATAACAAAACGCCTATAAATAAAAAGGTTATTGTGAGTTTATCGTACTTTTTTGACTTAAAAGAGAAAAATGCTGTAATTAATCCAAAAATTATCGCTAAAATCATCAAAAATATATTTGTTTTAAGATAATATGCTGCTAATCCTGATAATAATAAAGAAAATGCAACAGAATAAATCATTCTTTCACCTCACATCTTGTCTACAACTCTTATCCCCAATAAATCCAATCCTTTTTTCAATACTTCTCCTGCCAGATGAGATAACAACAATCTTGATTTTAATATATCCTCTTTTTCTTTTAAAACAGGTAAATTATTATAGAAAGAATTATACGTTTGCGCTAATTCAAATAAGTAATCAGCTATTAAATTTGGCTTGTAATCTTCTGCTGCTCTCATTGTTATTACAGGTAATTGAGTTAATAATAGACCTAATTTTCTCTCTATTTTTTCATTTATAATCAATTCAGAGTTTTCAATTTTATATCCTTTTTCGCTTGCTTTTCTTTTTAATGACTGTATTCTTGCGTATGTATATAATAAATATGGTGCTGTATTTCCCTCAAAAGATAACATTTTATCCCAGTCAAATATTATATGACTTATTCTGTTCTGACTTAAATCTGAATACTTTACCGCTCCTATACCTATTGCCTCTGCTATTTCATTTTTTTCTTCATCTGTTAAATTTGGATTTTTTTCTTCAACTATTTTTCTCGCTTTTTCTACAGCTTTATCAAGCAATTCTTCCAATTTTATAACATTACCTTTTCTTGTGGAAAATACCCCATCTGCAAATCTCATTAATCCAAACCATATATGTTGATAATTATCATCCCATCCCAATTTTTTTGCGATATTAAATACCTGTTTAAAATGTGTTTGTTGTCTTTCATCGGTGACATATAGTATTCTATTTGGTTTGTATGTTTCTCTTCTAAATTTTATACAGGCTAAATCCGATGTTGCATATAAAAATGCTCCATCTTTCTTTTGTATTATTGCCGGCGGAAGATTTTCTTTTTCATCAAAAAATACAACAACAGCACCCTCGCTATATGTTGCTATACCTTTTTCAAGAAGCATCTTAACTATTTCTGGCATAATTTCATGATAATGAGACTCACCATAATATGTATCAAATTCTATATCCATTCTTTTGTATATTTTATTGTATTCTTTTAATGATAAATCTATAAATTCCTGCCATAATTTTCTATTTTCAGTTTCTCCATCTTGTAATTTTTTTAATTCCTGTCTTGCTTCTTCTAATAATTCGGGATTTTTTTCTGCTTCTTTTTCAAATTTTACATATATCCTTTCCATCTCGCCAATAGGATCTTTTTCGTAATTCTCTTTATCTAACCATAATCTATAACCGACTATCAATTTTCCAAATTGCGTCCCCCAATCACCCAGGTGATTGTCTCCAACTACATTATATCCTAAATATTTATATATTCTTTTTATTGAATCCCCTATTACAGTACTCCTTAAATGGCCTATATGCATTGGCTTTGCAATATTGGGTGAGGAATAATCTATTACTACAGTTCCTTTATCTTTTATAAAGGAAAAATCCGGGTTTTCATTTTCTATTTTTAGTAAATAACCTGTTAAAAATTCATTTCTTATATAAAAATTTATAAATCCTGGTCCAGCTATTTCTACTTTTTCTATTATATTATTTTCTGGAAGATTATCTACAATTTCCTGCGCAATACTTCTCGGTGATTTCTTCAAAGTTTTTGCATTTATCATTGCATAATTCGTTTGAAAATCACCAAAGTTTTCGTTCGCCGTTTTTTGAACAACTGGATTTTTTATTTCTATTTCTGGATATACTTTTTTTACTGACTCTATTAACAATTCTTCTAACATTTTTTCAATCAACTTCATAAACAAACACTCCTTTCATTTTTACTAATTTATATTATAATTATAACATAGATTTTGTTAAAAAAAGTATAAATTAATTTATGGATTTCTTAGTTTTTTATTTTTTTATTCATATTTATATAGCAGTTAATAGTTAAGATTGCTATAAATTTTCGTAAAATATATATTATTTTAATATATAAATGTGTAATATAAATGATTTTATGCTTTGGTTAATTTTTCTTTTCAATTGAACATTTTTTATATTTTTGGAGTATAATATATACGGAAGTTAAAAAAGATTAATCAAGGAGGTTGATAATATGGCTGAAAAAGAATATGTTGTTGGTATTGATTTGGGTACTACTAATTCAGCTATTGCCTGGATGAAACCAGACGGAAATGTTGAAGTTATTCCAAATGCAGAAGGAAAAAGAACAACTCCTTCAATTGTTCATTTCTCTAAAGATGGAACAGTTATCGCAGGGGAACCAGCAAAAAGGCAGGTTGTTTTACACCCTGAAAGGACTATTAGATCAATAAAAAGAAAAATGGGGTCTGACTATAAAGTAAGTATAGATAATAAAAGCTTTACTCCTCAACAAATAAGTGCATTTGTTTTACAAAAATTAGTAAGAGATGCTGAAGCATACTTAGGCGGAAAAATCAAAAAAGCTGTTATTACAGTACCTGCTTATTTCAACGACGCTCAAAGACAGGCAACTAAGGAAGCTGGAGAAATAGCAGGCTTGGAGGTTTTGAGAATTATCAACGAGCCAACAGCTGCTTCAATTGCTTTTGGATTAAATAAGGTTCATGAAGATAAAAAAATTGTTGTGTATGATCTTGGTGGAGGAACTTTTGATGTTTCTATTTTAGATGTTGGCGAAGGTGTTATTGAAGTTGTATCTACTTCTGGTAATAACCACCTTGGTGGAGATGATTTTGACCAGAGAATAATAAACTGGTTAGTGGAAGAATTTAAGAAAGAACATGCTTCAGATATATCAAATGACAGACAGGCTATGCAACGTTTAAAAGAAGCTGCAGAAGCTGCAAAGATAGAACTTTCTACAAAATTAGAAACAGAAATAAATTTACCATTTATAACGGTAGTAAATGGACAACCTGTACATTTACAAAAAACATTAACAAGAAAGAAATTCGAAGAATTGGTAAGAGATTTAATTGAATCAACAAGAGGTCCTATTGAAACCGCTTTAAAAGATGCTGGTTTATCTCCACAGGAAATAGATGACGTCCTATTAGTTGGAGGTTCAACAAGGATTCCTGCTGTTCAGGATTTAGTAAAATCAATTTTCCAAAAAGATCCAAGTAAAGGCGTTAACCCAGACGAAGCAGTTGCTGTTGGTGCTGCTGTGCAAGCCGCAATTATGACTGGAAACACGGAACAAGACTTAGTTTTAGTTGATGTTACACCTTTATCATTAGGTGTTGAGGTTAAAGGTGGTTTAATGGAAGTTATTATTCCTAAAAACAGCAAAATCCCAATTAGAAAAAGTAAAGTATTTACAACCGCTGCTGATTTCCAGAGTGAAGTTGAAATTGGAGTTTTCCAGGGAGAAAGGCCTTTAGCAAGAGATAATTTCTTCCTTGGAAGTTTTAAATTAACCGGTATACCACCAGCACCAAGAGGAGTTCCACAAATTGAAGTTTCATTTGATATAGATGCTAATGGTATAGTTAACGTTTCAGCTAAGGATTTAGGAACCGGAAAACAACAATCAATGGTTGTTACAGGTAGAAATAAATTATCTTCAGAAGATATTGAAAGAATGATTAGAGAAGCTCAAGAGTATGAAGAACAAGATAAGAGAAAAAGAGAAGAAATCGAGCTTAAAAACCAGGCTGATGATTTAGCATATCAGGTAGAGAAATTAATTAACGAAAATAAAGACAAAGTTCCTGAAGATCAAAAAACAAGATTAGAAACATTGATCAAAGATGTTAGAGACGCTATAAACAATAATGATATAGCTAAGTTGAAAATAGTTATGGAAGATTTGAAAAACGAATCAATGAAATTAGGACAATATATATATCAGCAAGCTCAAGCAGCACAGGGTAGTGCAAATCAAAACCCCGAAGATACACAAAATCAAAATAGTTAATTAATAATTATTTAGCTGGATCTGTATAGATCCAGCTTTTTATATTTTGTAAATTTGATGAAATGTATCTGTTATATTCCTCCTGTATAATTGCTGAAATATTTTTCAGGGGGGGATGTAATGTATAACAAAAACGTCATTATTTACCCATTTTACAGATTTTTTATTAACTTTAGAATTATTGGTCCTATTGTAGTTCCTTATATGATATTTAAAGGCCTGAACTATTCCGAAATAATGTTATTGCAGAGCATTTATTCCATTTCTATATTTCTGTTTGAAGTTCCTACCGGAAGCTTAGCTGACAAAGTTTCACGAAAACTTTCCCTTTTTTTATCTGGTGTTTTTGCAGCTCTGGGGTTGACTCTGTATATTGTTTTTAATTCTTTCTGGGTTTTTGCCTTAGCTGAGATATTATTTGGAATTGGATTAACTTTATCAAGCGGGGCAGACTCAGCTTTATTATACGAAAGTTTAATCAAATTAAACAGAAAAAATGATTTCCAGGTTATTGAAGGAAAAAGTAATTCTTATTTATTTTTAGGTCATGCATTTGGCTCTATAATCAGCGGTTTTTTATATTCTTATAATAAATTTCTTCCATTCTGGATTAGCGTACTCAGTGTAATAATCGGTTCCTTTATAGCATTTCTCTTTGTGGAGACAGAACGAGAAAAAAGTGAGCACAGCTATACTATACATGTTTTCAAAAGTTTCAAACTCGCAATAAACACACCAAGGATTTTATGGGCACTGGTTTACGCCATGTTTATTGGTTTTACTTTTAGAATAGGGTTCTGGCTATATCAACCATATTTTTCTATTGTAAATATAGACGTTAAATGGTATGGTGTTATTTTTTTTGCTTTTAATATTATAGCCGCCTGGGCTTCTAAATTTTTATCAATGAAAATTAAAGATATTCGTCCAAGAAAAGTTTTATTAACTCTACTTGGAATAACCACTTTAAGTTTTATTTTACCAGTAATTTTTATATCAAAATTGGCAATAGCTTTTCTGACTTTGCAACAAATAGTTAGAAGTCTTTATAGACCAACAATGAATTTTTATATTAATCACCAAGTAGAAGATAAATATAGAGCAACTGTAATTTCAATGGTAAGTCTTGCAGCTAATTTAAGTTTTGCGATATTATCACCGTTTATTGGTATGGCACTTGATTATAAGGGGACTATTTTTACATATATTCTGGTCGGGATTATTTCACTTACCGGTACTATAGAATTAATTTTATTAAGAAAAAAACAAAAAAAGCTAAAAGAAAAAATGAATGCTTCTGCATGAAGCGTTCATTTTTCTACGGGTAAATTTTTACCCAATTACGTTCATATTCCAAAACTTTTTTTAAATAATCGGAAGTTTCTTTTCTCGTATTTGATAATAAATAATTATACAAAGATTTTAAATTCATCTCTTCAAGATTCAAACCCCTGACTCTTTTTGAAATTGCTACTGGTCCCATATTATATCCTGCAATAACCATATATTTTCTTTTTGAATAATCATTTTCAAACTTAAAATATTTTGTATGCAATAAATATATATAAGCTGACCCATATAAAATATTTTTTTCTGGATTATATAGTTCATTCACCAATATCCTCGGATTTGGTTTTCGTTTATAAAGAAAAATATATGCTTCAGTTGCACCATATCTGGGAATTAATTGCATCAATCCCAGAGCTCCACTTTTTGATCTTGCGTATGGTAAAAATGACGACTCTTTTTGTATTATGGAAAGAATAAATGGCTTTGGTAATCCATATTTTTTTGATATTTTATTAACTATTGGAATATATTGCTTTGCCTTTTCCAGAAAAGGATTTTTTATAATTGGAATCTTTGTTTTATATATGATTTTACCATCAACAGTTTCTTTTTCTTTTTTTATTTTCGGATTTTCAATTTGTTTTTTGTCAATAAGATTCTCAAGAACTGGCTTTTTGGTGAATTCATCTTTTTTGCTGATAGTTCTTTTCAATTGTTCTTTTATTTTTTCCATAGCTTTTTCTGGACTCTCATTTTTTTCTATAATTGTTTTTACTTCCAGATATCCATTTTTATTTTTCTCATCACTTTTAAAACTCACTTCACTAAATGTTTTCAAATCTTCAGAAAATTCAAACCACTTTTGCGATGAATATTCAAATGGTTTTCCCCAGATTTTCTCAAAATTTTCTAAAAATTTCTTTTCTTTTATCAGATATTCTTTATAGTATTTATCCCATTCCTTCTGGCTCTCTTCATATAATTCTTGCCATTGTTCATCCATTATTTTTAAATGGCCCTCCCATTCTTTATTCATTTCATCAAAATATTTATTAAATTCTTCAGAAAACAAATTTTCTATATCAGAATTGAAATTCATATTAATATCCATATCCATATCAGGTATTTTAAATGGGTCATCTTCAGAAAAAATTATTAAAAAATATAGCATAAAAAATAATAATAAAAATTTTTTCATCATTCATCTCCCCCATAATATTTTTTTAAATAGTTTTCAACTTTTCCGGCTAATTCTAAAATAATTAATCCATATATATTTATTCCCAGAACATAAAAAATTATTAAAAAATATAGCATAAAATTATTTTTCATATATTCTGGTATTAAAAAATAATAAAATTTTGTTATTATCATTGTGCTTATAAAAGCTGTTAATGAGGTTATAATATATTTTATTTTTTTAGAATACGTGAAAACTATTATCGGAATAAAAAAGAGAAAAATTAAAGACGAAACTTGAATAAAAAAGCCAAAAATAGACATTATAAATAAAAATCCCACTGTAAATATTATCGAATAATATAAATTATCTAACAGCGGGATAAATATTGGTATTAATAATGGAATAATATTTGGAGCTATATGAAAAAATTTAGCAATAATATAAAGAATTACTACAATTGATAAATATATTGCTGTTAAAACACTTTTGTTCCTTAAATACAAGGGCATAAATCTCCTCCCATACATTCACAACAGGTATCAGCAACAGCAATAGTACCTATACATTGTAAACATTCGGAACAATCATCATTTCTTTTATAATATCCGGATCTAAATTTGTTTAAATCCTCTCTCAATTCCTCATCATTCTTATATTCATTAAATTTCTCTTTCCAGTTAAATTTTTTATTCATAATTACCATCCTTTCACATGAGAAATTCAGTTTTTAAATATATTTATATCTACTGATAATATTATAGCATAAAATTAGCTGCATTTAAATATATTCTATTTATAGGTTATTACAGTTATAAAATTTCAATTATAAATAAAAAAAGGCGACTAAATTGCCGCCTTTTTTTATTTATAATTCGATGGGTTGATAAAGTAAATTGCAACTCCAGCTACTCCCAATACAATTCCAAGCCAACCTAAAATATTTGCTTGATTTGCTGTTTTTTCTATTTTATCAACTCTTGCTTTATCCACAACAGAATCTGACATTGCATATTTTTCTAATTGTTTTTCTAAATTTGCTTTAGTTACATAATTATCGAGTTTCGAGTCAACATCAGCAACAAGTGCATATTTTTCAAGATCTGTTTTTAACGCATAATCTTTTAATCTGGCATTTAAATCTCCTAATGTTGCATATTGTTTTAGATCACCAAATGTTACATATTCTTTCAATGTATCTTTTGTTACATAATTATCAAAATTTAAAGTTAATTCCTTTATTTTTTCAGCATTTGCAGCCACTGATGTTTCAACAGATTTTAAACTTGAATTTAATTCCTCATATTTTGATAACTTACTATTTAATCCATTATATAAATTTTCTAATGATGATGCTTTTGAATTTAAAGTAGTTATTTCTAATGAAACTTTACTCAAATCTTCAAGTTTAGTATAATCTTTCAAATATTCGCTAACTTTTGTATCAATTGCAGTGTTTACCATATCAATATCGGCTTTTAAAGCTAATTTTGATTCAAAATCTGATATTTCATTTTTTATGCTTTCTAAATCTATTGAATTCACTTTCATTTCTAAATCAGCTACTTTATTAGCTAGTATTCCAATTGATTCTATTGCTGTTTTATTTGAAGCAACTTCCTTTTTAAGAGCAGTTAAATCACCGGATAAATTTTTTAACATATTTAGATTATTTTCCAAATTTGATATTTTTTGTTCAATCATTTTGTTTGATTGCATTTCATTTATCTTTTTTTCAACATTGTCAATTTTTGTACTCAAAAAGCTAATAACATCATAAGCACTTTTTAACTCGTTTATAGAAGTTTCTAATTCGTTTATTTTTGAATTTAATTGCGTTGTGTCTATATTTGCTATTGATTTTTTTATCATCGCTTCAACTTCCATTTTTGACATGCCTTTTGATTGTTTTTCAATTTCCTGAACCTGTTTATCAAGACTTACAACCTTTTCTGCTAATGTTGCAAACAATTGTTGTTCTACATATTTCAAAGCTCTATCAAGTGCAACTGTTAGTTGATATCTATTTACCTGTGATAATCCTTGATATGTTCCATCTGGAAATCCTTCAATAATGCCTAAAGAAGATAACCTTTCAATAGAATCAAATGCCCAATGATTAACCGGAACATCTTTATACGTTGTTGCCGCAAATGAAAATACAGCTAAAGATAAAACGGCTAAAATAATTAAGATCTTTTTCATCCTAACACCTCCAAAAAATTTTTATTATTTTCTAACTCTCAATCTTATTTTACCACAAAAATCAAAAAAAATGGTAAAATAAATTAGTATTTTTAGACATATTTTTATGATATACTTTAATAAGTTTTATTGAAATTGAAAGTTGATTTCCCTAATATTGATTTTTATCAATACTATTTTCTATATCATTATAACAAATTCCTTAAAAAATATAAATACGGAGGTGTTTCAATGCGTTTAAAAAGAACTCATAAATGTGGTGAATTGAATATTAATAATACTGGAGAAAATGTCATATTAAATGGTTGGGTGGAAAGAGTCAGAGATTTAGGTGGAATTAAGTTTGGATTATTAAGAGATCGTTATGGAAAAGTTCAGTTTGTTGTTGATCCGGATAATGAAAAAATTTATGAAATAGCGAAATCTTTAGGCAATGAATATGTTATAGCCATAAAAGGTATTGTTAGAAAAAGACCAGATGATGCAATAAATAAAAATATGAAAACCGGAGAAGTCGAGATTTTAGTTGAAGACCTTGAAATTTTATCAGAATCTGAAACTCCACCTATTTATATAAACAAAGATGAAGATATTTCAGAAAATTTAAGATTAAAGTTCAGATATCTTGATTTAAGAAAGGAAAAAATGCAGAAAAATTTATTCTTACGTCATAAGGCTCTTCAAATAACAAGAGAATATTTTTCGAAAAATGATTTTATGGAAATAGAAACTCCCTATTTAACTAAAAGCACACCTGAAGGTGCAAGAGATTTTTTAGTTCCATCAAGACTAAAACCAGGAACTTTCTATGCTTTACCACAATCCCCACAATTATTTAAGCAGTTGTTAATGGTTTCTGGATTTGATAGATACTTTCAAATTGCAAGATGTTTCAGGGATGAAGATTTTAGAGCAGATAGACAGCCAGAATTCTCACAAATAGATTTTGAAATGTCTTTTGTTGATATGGATGATATTTTGAATTTTACTGAGGGATTATTAAAAAAATTATTCAAAGAATTAATAAATTATGAATTAGAATTACCATTAAAGCGATATACATACGATGAAGTTATGGATAAATACGGTTCTGATAAGCCCGATACAAGATATGGCCTTGAAATCAATGATTTTACAGAAATATTTCAAAACACCCATGCAGAATTTATAAAAAATGCTATAGAAAACAATCAGACTATTAAAGGTATTGTTTTAAAAGAAAAAGCAAATAAATTTTCAAGAAAAAGAATCGATGAATATACAGATTTTGCAAAATCAGTTGGCGCAGGAGGATTAATCTGGGTAAAAAATGAAAATGGAAATATTAAATCATCAATTAAAAAATTTGCAGAGCCTGAACTAAATGAACTAGTAAAAAACGGATATATTGGAAATAATGATATCGCGTTTATTTTAGTTGGAAAAAAAGAAGAAATAAACAAAATTTTGGGACATATTAGAGTTAAATTAATTAAAGAAGAAATGGAGAAAAAAGAAGGTTTTGACGTATTGTGGGTTGTAGATTTTCCAATGTTTACATGGGATGAAGAAGAAAATAGACTGGTTGCAGAACATCATCCTTTTACTATGCCAAAATTAGATGAGTTTGAAAAATTTGCGGATTCAAATCCACTAAAAATAAGAGCTCAATGTTATGATTTAGTTATCAACGGATATGAAATGGCAAGCGGAAGTATAAGGGTTCATAGAAAAGATTTACAAAATAAAATATTCGAATTAATAGGTTTAAGTGAAAAAGAAATCAACGAAAAATTTGGATTTTTAATAGAAGCATTTAAATATGGACCACCACCACATGGAGGCGCTGCTATAGGATTTGACAGATTAATTGCAATTATGGCTGGTGAAGATTCTATTAAAGAGGTTATTGCATTCCCAAAAACCGCAAGTGGTTCCAACCCAATGACTGGAGCACCATCTTCTGTTTCAGAAAAGCAATTAAAAGAATTAAAAATAAAGCTCGATATTTAAGGAGGATTAGAATGAATAAGTTTAAAGTAGCTATTGATGGTCCTGCTGGTTCAGGTAAAAGTACTATTGCAAAAGAAATTGCAAATATATTTAATTTATATTATCTGGATAGTGGAGCATTATATAGAGCATTTGGATATTACCTGAAAAAAAAGGGTTTTGATTTAAATAATGAAAATGATATAATAAATGCGTTAAAATCTTTTGATATAAAAATTATTGATGGAGATTATTATTTGTTTGATGAAAAGCTGGATTTTCAGATAAGGACGTCAGAAATCGGTAAAGCTGCTTCAATAGTAGCAAAAAATCCAGGTGTTAGAAAAAAAGTTAATGAAATATTACGTAATATAGCTTCAAATAACGGCGTTGTTATAGATGGCAGAGATATTGGAACTGTTGTATTACCTGATGCTGAAATAAAAATATTTTTAACTGCATCTATTGAAGAAAGAGCTAAAAGAAGATTTAAAGAATTAATAGAAAAGGGTGAAGATGTAAGTTTAGAGGATGTTATGAAAGAGATAGAAAAAAGGGATATCGCTGACTCTACGCGAAAAATCGCCCCTTTAAAACCTGCTGATGATGCAATTATAGTTAATACTACAGGAAAAGATATAAAAACTGTGGTAGATGAAATAAAAGAAATTATCTTGAAAAAGATTAATCTGGAGTGATTTAAATGGAAATACGCCTTGCTTCAAAAATTGGATTTTGTTATGGCGTTGAAAGAGCTTATGAAAAGGCCCTAGAACTGGCAAAAAAAAATAAAAATGTATATATATATGGTGATTTAGTACATAACAATAGTGTTAAAGACGAACTTGTATCTAAAAATATTAATTTTTTCTATTCTTTAAATGATTTACCAGAGAATTCAAAAGAAGCTATTTGTATTATACGTGCTCATGGTATTCCTAAAAAAGATAAGAACTTTTTAAAAAATAACTTTAAAAGTGTTGTAGATTTAACCTGTCCTATTGTTGAAAAGGTTTTTAATTATGCTTACAATATGCAAAAAAAAGGGTTCTTTATTGTCGCATATGGAAAGAAAGATCATGCTGAAATGATTGGATTAAAAGGTAATATAGATGAGAAAAAAATAGAAATATTAAAAAATGCTAAATCTTTTAAATATAACAAATTATGTATAATCACTCAAACAACTATGGATTATAATAATTTTAAAGATTTTGCATCACAAATTGCAAAACTTTCGGAATATAATGAATTGGTAGTAAAAGATACTATATGTTATGAAACAAAAATCCGGGAAAAAGAAGCTAAAGATATTGCAATTTGGTCAGAATTTGTTATAATAATAGGAGGAAAACATAGTTCAAATACTCGAAAACTATATGAGATTTCTAAAAAATACAATAACAATTCTATTCATATAGATTCGGTTAAAGAATTATTGTATATTGATTTTTCCAGAATAAAAAAAATAGGTATTTTAACAGGTACTTCTACACCAAATAAATCTATCAAAGAAGTTATCGAATTTTTAAGGAGGGGTTTTTGATGGTTGAAGATAAAAATGAATTTGAAAAATTACTAAGCGAGGAAACAGAATTTCAAATAAAAAAGGGGGATATTATAAAAGGTGAAATTATTTCTATTAGTTCAGATGGTCTTTTTGTTAGCGCAGAAGGAAAGCCTTTTGACGTGTATGTTGGAAAAGATTATTTATTAAACAATATTAAAGAATATAAATCAGGAGATAAAATTACTGTAAAATTATTAAAAATCAATGAATCTGAAGGCCAGGCATTCGGATCAGAGAAAGCTGCAAAAAGAGATGCTATAATAGAAAATATCGTTGAAGGTAAAATTGTGAAAGGTAAAATTGTTGAAAAAATTGAAAAAGGTTACATTGTAGAATTAGAAAATGTTATAAATGCATTTTTACCGGGTTCATTATCAATGCTTAATCCACGTCATGATTTTCCGAAAGAAGAAATGGACTTTCTTGTATTAAAAAATGAAAAGAGAAGAAAAAAAATAAATATTGTCGTATCAAGAAAAGGCATTATTGAAAAATATGTCGATGAATTTTTTGAAAATCATCACTTAAATATGATTGTTGAAGGAATTGTAAGTGGCATAAAAGATTTTGGTTTATTTGTTAATTTAAATCCATATGTTACCGCTTTAGCTCCAAGAAGCGAATTATCCTGGGATAAAAAGTTCGATCATACAAAATCCTATTCAATTGGAGATAAGATAAAAGGTGTTATTATAAAATTAGACAAAGAGGAAAAAAAGGTTTCCATTTCTATAAAAAGACTAAAAGATGATCCGTGGGAAAATATTGAAAAAAAATTCCAGATTGATTCTGTTGTTACTGGAGAAGTGGTTGAAATTTTTCCATTTGGTTTTGCAATTAAACTTGATGAAGGCGTGGAAGGTCTTGTTCATGAATCTGAAATTTTCTGGACAGGAAAAGGTAGAATTGAAGATATAGTTAAAATAGGAGATTTAATAAAGGTTAAAGTTATTTCAATAGATAAAGATAAAAAGAAAATAACTTTAAGTTATAAGCAGGTAATAGGAGATCCATGGGAAGATATTGATGATAAGTTAAAAGAAGGAGATATTATTAACGGACAGGTAGAGAAACTTTTACCAAATGGTATTATTGTAAAATTAGATAATAATTTAACAGGTTTTTCACATGTTTCCGAATTATCGTGGAATTTTGTTGATAATATTGAAGATTTGTTCTCAGAAGGGGATAAAATTAAAGTTAAAGTGTTACATATAGATAAAGATAATAGAAAAATAAAATTAAGTATTAAGCAGACAAAAGAAAATCCATGGAAAAAAGTTTCCAATGAATTAAAAAAAGGAGATAAAATAAGCGGAAAAATCTTGAAATATGTTGGAAAAGGCGCTGTTGTACTTGTTGATGATTACGAAGTAGAGGCATTTATTCCAAAATCAAAAATTGACTTATCTGAAAATGAAACCATTGAAGATGTTTTAAAAATAGGTACTAAAGTCGAAGGTGAAATTTTATCTATAGATTTTGAAAATGAAGAACAAAAGGGAAACATGATTATAAGTTTATTAAAATAATAGAGGTGAATTAAATGAAACCAGTTGTGCTAATTATCGGAAAACCAAATGTAGGAAAATCAACTCTTTTTAATAGGTTGATAAAGGAAAAAAAAGCTATAGTAATGGACTATCCTGGTGTAACTAGAGATCAAATATTCAGTGAGGCACGCTATGATGGGCGTGCCTTCACCTTAGTTGATACATGCGGAATATTTGAAGAACCTACAAATGAATTAGAAGAAATTGCAAAAAATAAAGTAATGGAATCTTTAAAAGAATCAGATCTAATCTTATTTATAGTTGATGGTAAAAACGGTTTAACTGCTGAAGATTATTATTTAGCAAATGTATTAAGAAAAGTTAAAAATAAAGTTCTATTAGTGGCAAATAAGGTTGAATCTTATGAAAAATTTGAAATTAATGTATTACCTGAACTATATAAATTAGGTTTAGGAGAACCTATTCCTATTTCTTCGGAACATAATAAAAATTTAGATGAATTAATAGAAAATATTTTTGAAAAAATCCCTCAATATGAAACTGAGGAAGAAAAAGACGAAAATATCATAAAGGTGGCTTTAATTGGACGTGCAAATGCTGGTAAATCTTCTCTTTTTAACGCTATTACAGGTATTAATAGAGCTATTGTTTCAGATGTGCCGGGAACAACAAGAGATAGCATTGATGAATTAGTAGAAATAAACGGACAAAAGTATCTTTTTATAGATACTGCTGGTTTAAAAAGAAAGTCAAAAACCAAATATGGTAGTGTCGAGATGTATAGTACAGTTAGAACTATTCGAGCAATTGAAAATTCTGATGTTGTTGTTTTGCTTATAGATGCGGTTGAGGGAATTACTCAACAGGATAAAAAAGTTATAGGTGCAGCAGAAAACAGAGGAAAGGCTACTGTAATTGCTTTTAATAAATGGGATTTGGTAAAATACCATGATAAACGAATTGAAGAATACTTAAATTTATTCGAAAAGGAATTGTATTTTGTAAATTATAGTCCTGTTATATTCACATCAGCTGCTAAACATTGGGGCATTGAAAAATTAATGGATGCTATAGATACTGCCTACAATTCTTATACAAAACGAATACCTACAAGTGCGTTAAATGCAGCTTTAGAAAGATTTATGATGGTATCACCTCCACCGATCCGAAAAGGAAAAAGAATAAAAATTTATTATGGAACGCAGGTTGATATTAAACCACCTGTTTTCATATTTTTTAGTAATATGCCTCAACAAATTCCTAAAACTTATCAAAGAGCTATTCAAAATATGATCAGACGATATATTGATCCTTTTATTGGCTCGCCCATATTTATAAAGTTTAAAAATAGAACCAAATAATAAAATAGAATCAAATAATGAGGTGATTATCTTGACTGTTGTTTTATGGATAATGTTAGGTTATCTATTTGGTTCAATTCCATTCAGTTTTCTAATTGCTCGTTTAAAAGGAATAGATATTACCAAAGTTGGTAGCGGTAATGTTGGTGGTACAAATGTTTTAAGAAATGCGGGAGCATTTTATGGAATACTAAGTATGATTTTAGATCTTTTAAAATCATTTTTTCCAACATTTATTGCTTTTAATTTTAATAAAGATATTGCATATTTTGTAGCTTTCTTTTCTGTTATAGGTCATATATATCCTGTATGGCTAAAATTCAAAGGAGGAAAAGGCGTTGCTTCTACCGTTGGTGTCTATTTTGCTTTAAACCCAGCTTTAGCTTTAATATTTTTTCTAATATGGATACCTTTAACCTTAACAACTAAATATGTTTCTTTGGCATCAATTTCTACTTTAAGTATAATTGGAATTATTAGCTTTATTTATTCACCAAAACTTGCTTTATTAAATATAGTTTTAGCTTTAATTAGTATTTATAAACATAGATCCAATATTGAAAGATTATTAAACCATAATGAAAGGAAAACAGATATTATAGAAATTTTTAGAAGGTCCTTTAAAAGATGAAAAAAATAATATTTATTTTTATATTATTTTATTCAATTGCCTTTTCTCAAAATTTAACAGATAGTGAAAAAATGGCTCGAAGGTTATTTTCAGAGAGCCTAAATAGTTTTTTTTCTGGTAAAAAATATGAAGCTCGTTTGAAATTAGAAGAAGCTATGTCAAATCAAATTTATTTAAGAGACGTTCCATATTTTTGGTATTTTGCTGCTAAACTGGATCTTTTATTAGGAAATATTGAAAAAGCTAAAGAAGATTTAAATAACATTCTGTTTTTTTCTCCTTCAAACACTGAAGCAATATCACTTTTGAATTTTATAAACTCCCTGAATAACATTGAAAAAATAATTTCACCAGAAATAAAAATAAAAGAATTTAAACAAATAAAAAATATTATAAATGCTAATGAAAAATACTTTATGGCTAATGATTTTCTTATAGTAAATTCTTATATATATCTATTAGATATACAAAATAAGTTAATTTACTATACCAACCTGGATAATTCTTATGAAAACTGGATAAAATTTGAAAATGCTATAGGGAAAGATTTTATTCCTCT
Organism: Marinitoga sp. 1154; assembly: GCF_013363285.1. NCBI lineage: Bacteria > Thermotogati > Thermotogota > Thermotogae > Petrotogales > Petrotogaceae > Marinitoga > Marinitoga sp. 1154. The sequence continues at coordinate 98,394 of NZ_LBFB01000003.1, forward strand.
AAATATATATTATGATGAGCGCACAGACTATTTTTATGTTTCCGGAAACACCGGTCTTTATGTAATAAAAAATTTTTCTTTACAAAAAAAGTTCTATTTCGAAAAAATTAGCAAATATGATAATCTTTTATTAATTGGATTAGATAAAGTCGGAAGATTCTGGACTTATTATGCAAAAAATAATAGTATTCTTATTCTTGATTACTATGGGAATTTATTGGAAAAAATCGCTCTGGATAATAACTATATTATAACAAATGGAAGTTTTTCGGAAGAAGATATAAACTTAATTGATATAAAAAATAAACAGGTTCTTGTATTTTCAACTTATTCGAAAAAAATCGAATCAATTATTCCTCTAAAAAATTCTCATAAACCTTTGAATATTGTATCATTACCTTATAATATTTTTTTAATTTCTTTTATGAATGATGGTACTTATTTATATCAAAATGGAAAATTCATCAAGTTATTTGATTTTTCTTATTTGTTAAATTATAATAACGGAATTCTAATGAAATTTGATTATTCAAGTTATAAATTGATTTTGGATCAAGTTGATTTTGTTGGAGATATAGTTCCTTATCATGTATTTTTATATGGAATTGATTTTGATGTACCTAAAATGATGATTAATTTAAAAATAAGCACTATTTCACCAGGAAGTAATTTTATTAATTTCATTAATAGAAAAATTTATATTACAGATTCAGAAGGTCGATATGCTTTTGACTATAATAAAAAATTAGAAAAACCTCGTATTTATAATTTTGATAATATGGAATATTTATTTTTAGAAATGATTCCTCTTTTAAAAAACGATTCTATAATCATATTAAATGATACGGAAAATACAAATTATGAAAAATATATAAATATTACGAATATTATACCTTTTTTATTTACAAATATTTCTTTATATCTTGTTTCAGATAAAATAATAGATAAAAAATTTCGATATCTTATTAACTTAACTGGTGGTTATCTTATCCCAGAAGAATATCTTATGACCTTTGAAAACTACATAAAAATAAACAAAAAAATAATACAAAATATTACCTATAAAATTTACCCTCCCATAGCTCCTGGAATTAGGCCGGTAAAGATTTATTTACAAATAGATAGTAAAATAATGAGTGATACAATGTATTATTATTCGGAAGGTGTTGGAATTGCAGAATAAAAGCAACTATTATCTTAATTTAGGAAATAAATATCTAAGTTTAAACAATATCGATTTAGCCATTAAAAACTATTTACTAGCTTTAAAAGAAGATTCAAAAAATCCTTTAATATACCATAATTTAGGTGTATGTTATTTATTAAAAAATGAATCAAGTTTAGCATTCGAAAATTTTAAAAAATCTATCGAAAATGGATTAAATACTGAAGAAACTCATTACTATTATTTAAAATCTTCATTTAATTCTGGTAACTATGAGGAATGCTTAAAAATTAATGCTAATGATAAATTTTTCATTGACATGAACCTAATAAAAATAAAGGCTGCTTTAAAAATAAATAATTATAAATATGCAAAAAATACTTTAGAAATTTTAAAAATGAATGGATTTTCAAGTCAGGAACTAAATTTAATAGAAAAAATCATTAATTCAAAAAATAATATATAGGAGGTTTTAGCAGTGCGACTAAAAATGTCTATTATTCTGATTATCCTTATGGGAATTTCACTTTTTGCAAATTATACAATTAGAACGGGTGATGTTTTGGGATTATGGGTTTTTGGTTATCCAGAATATTCTAACCAAAAAATTATGGTTGGTCCAGATGGGAAGATTACTGTTCCACCGATTGGAAGATTAACTGCAATTGGAAAAAACATTGAAGCACTTGAAAAGGAAATAAAAGATAAAATAAGCACTTATATAAAATCACCTAATGTTACTCTGGGTATTGTTAATTATGCTCCATTTGAAGTTCAAGTCATTGGAAATGTTAGAAAATCCGGTATTATACAATTGCCCAAACCTGAATTATCCTTAACAAAAATTATCTCTTTAAGTGGTGGATTTGCGGAACCATGGAAAAGTTCTTATGCCATAGTTAAATTTCCTGATGGCACAGAAAAAAAAGTTGATATTACTAATTTATTCAAAGGGTTATTATTAGAAAATGATCCTATAGTACCTGAAAATTCAACCATTGTCATACCTTTTGAATTTAATACCAATATTAATGTATACACAAATTTCGGAATAAAAACTATCCCATATTTTAACGGAATTACATTAAAAGATGTTATTTCTCTTTCAAACATTAATCCAGAAAATTTTGAAAATTCCATTATTGTATTAAGAAATGATGAAATGTTAAACTATTCTTTTGATGATTTAAAAAATAATAAAAATATAACTCTAAAAAAAGGTGATACTGTTATTTTTAATAAGTTAGAAAAATATGTTTATGTTTTTGGCTTAAATAAAAGTGGTAAAATAATATTTGATAAAGATGAACCATTTACTATGAAAACTTTGATGGCTAAACTTGGAATTGACCCGAAATACATTACGTATACAATATATAGTAAAGAAAATGGGAAATTGGATAATATTAATGACGACTATAATTTAAATATTGGAGAAATTATAGAATTTGAATCCGTTGAAAAATATGTTTATGTTAGTTCAAATAAAGGCGGAGGAAAAATCGTATTTGATATAAAAGAAACTTTTGATTTGAATACTTTATTGGGTAAAATGGGTATTGATAAAAAAGATTACAGTATTGAAATATTTAATCCAAAAACCGGAATATCATCTAAAGCTACGAAAAATATTTCACTTATCAAAGGTATGATTATAAAATTTACACCTGTTGAAAAATTTGTATATGTTAATAATAAAGGTAAAATTTCTTTCTCAAAAACTGAAAACTTTGATTTAGATACTTTAGTTGGTAAATTGGGTGTTGATAAAGACTTAACTGAAATCAGAATTTTTGATCCTGATACTAAAGACACTTTTGTCGCTACAACCAATATTTCTTTGAAAAACAATATGTATATCGATTTTATTCCTGTTGAAAAATTTGTATATGTTAATAATAAAGGTAAAATTTCTTTCTCAAAAACTGAAAACTTTGATTTAGATACTTTAGTTGGTAAATTGGGTGTTGATAAAGACTTAACTGAAATCAGAATTTTTGATCCTGATACTAAAGACACTTTTGTCGCTACAACCAATATTTCTTTGAAAAACAATATGTATATCGATTTTATTCCTGTTGAAAAATTTGTATATGTTAATAATAAAGGTAAAATTTCTTTCTCAAAAACTGAAAACTTTGATTTAGATACTTTAGTTGGCAAGTTAGGTGTTGATAAAGACTTAACTGAAATCAGAATTTTTGATCCTGATACTAAAGACACTTTTGTCGCTACAACCAATATTTCTTTGAAAAACAATATGTATATCGATTTTATTCCTGTTGAAAAATTTGTATATGTTAATAATAAAGGTAAAATTTCTTTCTCAAAAACTGAAAACTTTGATTTAGATACTTTAGTTGGCAAGTTAGGTGTTGATAAAGACTTAACTGAAATCAGAATTTTTGATCCTGATACTAAAGACACTTTTGTCGCTACAACCAATATTTCTTTGAAAAACAATATGTATATCGATTTTATTCCTGTTAATAAATTTGTATATGTTGTTGGAGATATATCAAAAACTATCTATTTTGATAAAAAAGAAAATATTGATAAAAAAACTATTTTAGCTAAATTAGGTTTAACTGAAAATAATGTTGAACATTTCGAATATGATTCACTCAAACCTGGAAGCATCATAACAATCAAAATTAAAAAGAATTATGTTTATACTTCTGGTGCTTTTAACTATACAGGAAAAATAGACTTTGATATTTCAGAACCAATCACGCTTTCTGCAATTATTTCAAAAGCAAGAGGTTTTAATAACAGTTTTAGTGGAGAATTACTTTTAGTCAATAAAGATATTTCAAAACAGATTACTATTGAAGAAAATAAAATTTATAATGATATAATAGAACCGGGAACTATGATTATGGCAAAAAGTTCAAGAAGAGATGTTTATATTTTAGGTGAAGGTATAGCAAACGGTGTGTATACTGCTAAACTAAATGACTCATTATGGAGTATTTTACTGAAAGCTGGATATGTACCATCGGAGAAATATGAAATAACGGTAAAAAGCAATAATAATATAAATACTTATAATGGTATAAAAGCAGAAAATGTATTAAATAAAACTCCAATAACAAATGAAATTTATGTGAATGTAAAAAAAGTTAAAAATGATACAGTTTTAATTTATAAAAACGGATCTATCAAGGTTGTTACACCAAAAAATAAAAATTATGTAACTTTAATAGACGTATTTAGCAGTGTTAATGGTTTTTCCCCATCAAATGAGGGAACTATTGTAGTATATAATAAAAATGAAAAAATTGCTGAATATAACTCTTTAGATGTAATTAATAATCCGCTTTCAAAAATACCTGAAGGCTCTTATGTAAACTTTATTCTGGATGTTAATTTAAACTATATTACTGTGTTGGGAAACACAACACCAAGAAGCATAAAAAGTGAAATTCCTATACCATTAACTGAATTATTAGGGCAATTATCTATTGATTGGAAAACTCAAAAATACATAAATTTATATAAAGCAAATGGAGATTTTGAAAAAATAGATTTGGATAAAGTTAAAAATCTGAATACAGTTTTAATTGAGCCTGGTACTGTTGTATATGTTCCATCAACACATAATCAATATATATATGTATTTGGTGAAGTTTCAAAGCCTGGAGTTATACCTTATACTAAAGGTTTAAATGTTATTGAAGCTTTATTTAAAGCAGGTGTAAGAACTCAAACTGCTGAATTGTCAAATGTATTTTTATTCACCGATGGCCCTGATCAACCACCAATTGTTTTGAACTTAAAAGAGTTTTATAATGGTGAAAATGTTCCAGAAAATATGAACAAATTATTAGAACCTGGCGATATTATATATATTCCTAAAAATATTTTAACTAACGTTGTAAATGTTATGAGTATTGTTAATAACTTTATGAGTTTCTTCAACGCTGGATACACAACATACAATAATATTAATAGTATCTTAGGACAATAATCTAAATCCCCGAAGGGGATTTAGATTATGGTTCTTTATATATTAAAATTTATTCTATTTAATTAATAAAAGTTAGTATCTTCAAAAATATATGAGGAGGCATATGTTATGATAGAATTAACTCCAAAAGAAATTGTAAAAGAATTAGATAAATATATTATAGGTCAAACAAATGCTAAAAAAGCTGTGGCAATAGCCTTAAGAAATAGATACAGAAGATTAAAATTACCTGAAAAAATGAAAAAAGAAATTATGCCTAAAAATATTTTAATGATTGGTCCAACAGGAGTTGGTAAAACAGAGATAGCTAGAAGATTGGCTCAAATTGCCAATGCTCCTTTTATAAAAGTTGAAGCTACAAGATTTACAGAGGTTGGATATGTTGGAAAAAATGTTGAATCAATGATAAGAGAATTGGTTAATGTATCTATCAATATGGTAAGAAATGAAATGATGAAAGATGTTGAAGAAAATGCTGAAGAATTAGTTGAAGAAAAAATTTTAGATTCATTAATGGGAATAAAAAAACCTAAACATCCATCTGCTGGAAATTTCATGGATTTATTAAATATGTTTGGTCAAAATCAACCTAAAAAGGAAGAGCCAATTCATGATTCAAATGTTCATGAAAGAAGAGAAGAATTAAGAAGAAGATTAAAAAATAAAGAATTAGAAGAAATTGAAATTGAAATTGAGGTTGAGGAATCTGCAACTCCAATGTTTGCAGGATTGGGTCCGGAATTTGAAGATATGGGAATACAAATTGGAGAAATGTTCTCAAATATGATGCCGAAAAAAACTGTTAGAAAAAAATTGAAAATAAAAGATGCAAGAAAATTATTATTACCTATCGAAGCTGAGAAATTAATCGATAAAGATAAAATGATTCAAGAAGCTATAGATAGAGCACAAAATAGAGGCATAATCTTTATAGATGAAATGGATAAAATTGCTGCTAAATCTGGAGGATCTGGTCCAGATGTTTCTCGTGAAGGTGTTCAAAGAGATTTATTGCCTATTGTTGAAGGCACAACTGTTGTAACCAAACACGGACCAATTAAAACTGATTATATGCTGTTTATCGCAGCTGGTGCATTTCACGTCTCTAAACCTTCTGATTTAATTCCCGAAATGCAGGGTAGATTCCCTATTAGAGTGGAATTAGATGCTTTAACAGAAAAGGATTTTGTCAGAATTTTAGTTGAACCAGAAAATGCTATTACCAAACAATATAAAGCTTTGCTGGAAACTGACGGTGTTAATTTAATATTTACAGATGATGGAATAAATGAAATTGCCAAAATTGCTTTTGAGTTAAATGAAAGAATTGAAAATATCGGCGCAAGAAGATTATATACTGTTGTAGAAAGAGTGCTTGAAGAGGTTTCTTTTGAAGCTCCTTTAGGTTCAGAAGTTGATATACAAATTACAAAGGAATATGTTAAACAAAGAGTAGGAAATCTTGCAGAAAATAAGGATTTAAGCGAATTTATCCTTTAGGAGGTTTTTCATGCATAAAATTTTAATTATCGATGATTCTCCTGAAATTGTAATTTTATATGAAAAGATGATCAATAATTATCTCCAGAATATTGACCATATTAATACTATTATTTACACTCTAAATGATTTTAAAAATTTTTTAGATAACGAAAATAATTTCAAAGAGAAATTTTCACTTATAATTAGTGAAATAGAATTGCATGGTGAGAATATTGTAGATTATTTAGAAGTGTTAAAAACATATCAACCCAGAACTCCTTTATATATTGTTAGCAATAAAATGAACTTAAATTCAATAAAAAATATATTTAAAATTGGTGCTCTGGATTGGATTGAAAAACCGATAGTTCCAGAAGAATTTGCTATTATGCTTGCAGAATCTATATTCAAGGGTGAAACTTTTGAAGGAAAATACAGAAAATTAAGAAATGAAATAATAAATTTTGACGAAAATAATAATCTGGAATTTTTTATGCTTGAAGATAAAATAAGCACTTTAATTTTTGAGAATCCTAATAGATATGAAGGTCACTTTTTACTTGGATATTTATACTGGAAAAAACTAAAAAATATAAATCTTCTAAAAAAACATTATAAAGCAGCATTAGCACTTTCTGAAAACAGTATTAAAGACAGGGAACTTGAAAATGTTATTGTCAAAATCCTGGAGGGGCATAATAATGAAAAATAAAATGAAATATATTATTATTATTGGATGTGGGAGACTGGGATCTGAATTAGCCCGACGCTTTTCTAAAGATCATAATGTAATTGTTGTGGATAAATTGCCAGAAGCTCTCGAACGTCTTAAAAAATATAATTTTACAGGTTTTTCGATGGTAGTCGACAGTTCTGATATTGCTATTTTAGATCAGGTAAAAGCCGAAAAAGCCGATTTAATATATATCGTCACTCCAGATGATAATTTAAATTTTATGCTTGCAAATGCCTGCAATACTTTTTATAAAACAAAAAACCAAAAATTGGAAATAATAGCAAGAGTTAATGATCCACATAAAAAAAATCTTTTTGAAAAAGCTGGATTAACTATATTTTGTCCTATTGAGCATGCAGTTGACGAATTGGTAGGAAATGAGGGTGTAATAAATGAAAAATAAAATCTTTTATATTGTTGAAGGAGAGAATATTGCTTATTCAATAGTGAGAAATTTATTATATCAGGGACATAATGTATACTATATTTCAGCAAATCAGGAAAATATAAATAGAATTTTATCTTTAAAAGCATATTATTCAAATTTAGATGGAATTTTGCATGATCCAACAGAAATAACTTTTTTAGAAAGTCTTGATATGGCACCAAACAGAGTTGGAGGTGTAATTTCTCTCTCAAGTGATGATGCATTAAATTTCGTTGTTTCCTGGTTAATCAAACAACTTTACGAAGATATACGTGTAATATCCCTTGTTAATTATCCTGAAAATGAAAAATTATTTTTACAAAATTATATTGAAACTGTTAGTATTACAAATTGGATAGAAAAATTAATAGAAGCTTCTATAGAATATCAAACAAATTTAAGTTTTTTTAATCCCTATGCTGATAAATTAGCAATTATAGAAGTAAAAATAAAAAAACAGGATTTTGCTGCTAATAAAAAGCTAAAAGATTTATATATGCCAGAAAATTCTATTGTAAGCATGATTATACGCGAAAATGAAATTTTTGTCCCTCAGGGAAATACTGAAATATTGACTGGAGATAAATTGGTTATTTTTTCATTAAAAGATAAAGTTCCTGAAGTTAAGCTGAAACTATTGAAAGGATGAAAATATGCCAAAATACCTTTCTAACTTAAAATATCGATATAAATTAGTTTTTAGAAATACCGGCTTAATGCTGGTATATTTTGGTATTGGATTAATTTTATTTGGATCGTTAGCTCTATTTTATAAAGATTTAAATTCTTTTTATAGTTTTTTGGAAGCAGGTTTAATAAGTATATTCACAGGTTCTTTTTTTATATTATTGAGCTGGAATACAAAAAATTCTGCAATAAATATTCAGGATGCTATAGTTATTATATTTCTGGTATGGACATTAGCAATATTCTTTTCTGCATTACCATTCGTTTTTTCTGGAATATTGAATATACATCAGGCTATTTTTGAATCAACAAGTGGCTGGACAACTACTGGACTTACTCTTGTAGACGTTACAAAAATTCCTAAAATCTTTTTATTATGGAGAAGTCTAATGCAATATTTTGGGGGCGCCGGATTTGCATTAATTATGGTTATAGCTACAGGCGCTCTTGGTGTTGGATTATATCAGGCAGAGGGAAGAACTGATAATGTCGTTCCAAACTTGCGGGATTCTGCAAAAATAATCTTTGGAATTTATATATCATGGGCTATTATAGGTATTATTTTATTAAAATTCATAGCAGGATTATCTTTTTTTGATTCTTTTAACCATACATTGACTGCTCTAGCCACAGGTGGTTTTTCCACAAAAGTTAATAGTATAGGAGAATTTAATAATATTAACGCTGAAATAATTATTATGGTTTTAATGATTGCTGGTGGAACAGGATTTGGAGTCCACTATGCAGCTCTAAAGCGTAGAGATTTATTCAAAAAAAATCCCGAACCAAAAACTATGTTTTTTATATTGATAATATCAATACCTTTAATCTTATTTTTCACAACAAAATTATTATACGGTTTTTGGGGTGGATTAAGATATTCTGCTTTCCAAACTATTTCTGCTCTTACAGGAACAGGATTTTCTACAGTTTCGTTTGAAAATTGGAATGGTTTTGGATTACTTATTATGACAATATTAATGATATTAGGTGGGATGATGGATTCAACTTCTGGAGGATTAAAACTTTTCAGGATATTCGTTATATGGAAAATAATCACTCATCAAATAAACAATTATTTTAAACCAGAAGGAAGTATTTTCCATATAGAAGTATATAAAGGTATTTCAAAGAAAAAAATTTCTTACGATACTTTAAAAGATGTAATTGCAGTAGTATTTATGTATTTTTTAATATATACTATAGGAGTATTAGTATTATTATCTTATGGTTATTCCATGGAAGATTCTTTATTTGAATATGCATCAGCATTATCTGCAGTAGGACTTTCTATAGGAATAACAACTCCAGATTCACCATTGGGGGTTATATGGATAGAAACAATTGGCATGTATCTCGGAAGACTTGAATTTTTTGTAATATTCTTTGCTATAATTAAAATCTTTAGAGATATAAAGGATATAATTCAAATTAAATTTTTGAAAATTAGAGGAGGTGACCCCTTTTAAAGGGTGATGTATGGCTCAATATAAGAAGTTTAAAGGTACTCAGGATATCTTTGGTGAAGAGTCAAAATACTGGTACTTTATAGAAAAAAAAGCAAGAGAAACATTTTTAAAATATGGCTATAAAGAAATTAAAACTCCAATAATTGAACCTACTGAATTATTTAAAAGAAGTGTTGGCGAAGATACAGATATAGTTCAAAAAGAAATGTACACTTTTGAAGATAAAGGAGGACGTTCTGTTACTTTAAGACCAGAGGGTACTGCATCGGTAGTGAGAGCATATGTTGAAAATTCTATGATTAACCTTGGCTCCCCAATAAAATTATATTATATCGGCCCTATGTTCAGATATGAAAAACCTCAGGCTGGAAGACTACGACAATTTCATCAGATAGGAATTGAAATTTTTGGTACAAATACACCTATTTCAGATGCCGAAACTATTATTTTAGCAGACGAATTATTAAAATCATTTGGATTAAAAAACTACAGAATAAAAATAAACAGTATTGGATGTGAAAAATGTCGTCCTGTGTATAGAGATAAACTAAAAGCATATTATAAACCATTATTATCAAAATTATGCGATGATTGTCAGAAAAGATATGAAACCAATATAATGAGATTGCTTGATTGTAAAATAGATAAAAATTATTCTAAAAATGCCCCAACAATATTAGATCATTTATGTGATGATTGTAAAACTCATTTTGATAAAGTTATAAAATATTTAGATGAATTAAACATTAATTATGAGATAGATTCTAAAATAGTCCGTGGCCTTGATTACTATACAAAAACAGCTTTTGAAATTGAACATATGGATCTTGGCGCACAATCTGTCATATTAGGTGGGGGTAGGTATAATTCATTAGTTGAGGAAATAGGTGGCAAAAACACTCCTGCGATAGGTTTTGGAATGGGAATTGAAAGGATTATTTTAGCCTTAAAAAAAGAAAATATTGAGATTGAAAATCCTGAAAAAATAGATATATATATTGCATATGCTGGTGAAAATACAGATATTGCTGCTTTAAAGCTTTCAAAAACTTTAAAAAATGAAGGATTAAATGTATTTTTAAATATTTCCGAAAGAAGCATTAGAAATCAGATGAAACATGCAAATAAAATAAAAGCACATTTTGTAGTTATAATAGGAGAAAATGAAATAAAAACAGATACAATAACTGTTAAAAATATGAATACTGGAGAGCAATTTGAAATAGAAAATTATTGGGCTCCGCAAATTTTAAAAGAAAAAGTTTCATTGGAGTGATGTTATGATTCTTTTAAATCCATTAATAGTTCTTGTTGGAATGATTATGTATATTATTCCTTATTTATGGCCCTTGAGTTTTGCTATTACCATGTTTGTATATCATATATTACTTAAAAATAGAGATGAACATATAAAAAGAATTAAAATCTTATTTAAAACTGAGGATCTGGAATTTTTTAATCTTAAACAAAACAATTCTTTAAAAATTCTATTTGGTTACATAATTTCATTCTCTGGATTTACTATAATTTTTATTAAAATTTCAAATCAATTAGAACGTTTTTATAGCAATATTTCTTCTGTTGAAGAACTGAAAAATATTGAATTTGTTTTACCAACATTTGATACGTTCCTCTTTTTTTTATTTTTATTTTTCATATGGTTTACCTATATAAAATTAATAAACAGAATAATAAAAGATCAATTTTACCTACAAAATATTGAAATTCAGAAAAATTTGATTAAAGAACCTATTTTAAAATATAGAGATGCTAATTTTATAATGTTTCTCAGATTAATAACTTTTAATTTGTATGAATGGTTTTTACTAATTTCGTTGTTAAAAGAAACAAATTCTTTATATAAAGCTGATGGAACTTATGAAATAAATTTAGAAAAAATGAAAAAAGAGATTAAGCAAGATGTATCTGATCCCTTTGAAAACATTAAACAGGAAAATTTTAACTCAAAAGAAGAATTTTTGAGTTATTTATATTCTGAAATTTCAAAATTGAATGTACAAAATCGATTAAAAATCCTTGAAAAACTCCTCGAAAAAAATATTCTTTCAAAAGAAGATGCAGAAAAAATTAAAAAGTTGTTTTAAAGAAAACGTTTTAAATTTTACAGAAAATACATATTTTTTTTACTTGACAAGGTATTAAAATATTAATATAATAATACCGATTTTATTAATTCATTTTATTAACGCAATGGCTGTCTTGTGAAATCTAATAGGGAGGTATTAATATGACAAGAGATGAACTTTTTGAAAAGGTAAAAGAGGTTATAGTAGAAACTTTAAATGTTGAAGAAGAAGAGGTTACTTTAGATGCTTCATTCACCGATGACTTAGATGCGGATTCTTTAGAACTTGTTGACCTGACAATGGCTTTTGAATCTGAATTGGGTGTTACAATTGAAGATGAAGAATTAGAGAACATCAAAACTGTAGAGGATGTTATTAATTCGTTAGCTGAAAAATTAAAAATAGAAGAAGAATAACAACCTTATAAGGGAAGCTTTCGCTTCCCTTATTTTATTTAAAAGGACTATAAAAATGCTGGAGGGATAAATATGGCGAAAAAATATATTGTCATAACTGGTGGTGTTTTAAGTGGTATTGGAAAAGGTATTGTTTCTGCTTCAATTGGAAGAATTCTAAAAGATAGTGGTATTAAAGTTAACTCTTTAAAAATAGATCCATATCTAAATGTAGACGCAGGTACAATGAATCCAAATCAGCATGGAGAGGTTTTTGTTACCGATGATGGTTATGAAGCGGATTTAGATCTTGGGCATTATGAAAGGTTTTTAGGAATCAATATGAAAAGATATAATAATATTACAGCTGGACAAATTTTTAAAAGTATTATAGAAAAAGAACGTGAAGGAAAATATTTAGGAGCTACTGTACAGATGGTTCCTCATGTTACTGAAGAGATTAAAAACAGAATAAAAAATATTGACACAGATTTACTAATAATAGAAATTGGTGGTACCGTTGGAGATATTGAAGGTGAAATATTTTTGGAAGCCGTAAGAGAATTGTCACTTGAAGCGGGAATAGAAAACTTTTTTTTCATACACGTTACTTTTGTTCCTTATTTAAGCGTAACTAACGAATTCAAAACAAAACCTACTCAACAGTCTGTACAGCAACTCAGGAAAATCGGGATACATCCAGATATGTTAATTATTAGAACAGAAAAATCTATTGATTCAAATAGTCTTGATAAAATCGCTTTGTTTGCAGGTGTAAACAGAAAACACGTGATTAATTTACCTGATGTTGACAATGTTTATGAAGTTCCAGAAAAATTATACAATATCGGTGTTCAACATATAATTGCCGAAAATTTAAATTTAAAAATAGATAATAAACTAAACTGGAATTATCCTAAAAACTTTTTACCAATAAAAATAGCATTAGTAGGAAAATATCTTGGAACCGATGATGCTTATAAAAGTATTATAGAAAGTATATTTTTATGTGGAGCAGAAAAGCCTGAGTTAATAGATTCACAACAAATTGAAGACCTAACAGAGGAAGAAACAAAAGAATTATTATCCAGATATGATGGTATAATTATTCCAGGTGGCTTTGGCAAAAGAGGTATTGAGGGAAAAATAAAAGCTGTTAAAATAGCAAGAGAAAATAAAATACCTATATTTGGTATATGTCTGGGAATGCAAATAATGGTCATAGAATTTGCAAGAAACATCGGAAAACTTAAAAATGCTAATTCGTACGAGTTTGATCCTACAACACCATATCCTGTTATTGACATAATGGAAGAGCAAAAAAAGATATTAAAATTAGGTGGAACTATGAGGTTAGGGGCTCAAAAAACATTGATTTTAAAAAACACAAAATTATATGAAATATATAAAACAGATATTGTCTTTGAAAGACATAGACATAGATATGAAGTTAATTTAGATAAATTCAAAGATCTTTTTGCTTATTCAGAAGAAAAAAATATAGATAATAAATTAATTATTTCTGCTAAATCAGATTTTGTTGAAGCTGTTGAATTAAGAAATCATCCATTTTTCATAGGTGTTCAATTTCATCCTGAACTAAAGAGTAAAGTTGGATCCCCACACCCAATCTTTAAAGCTTTCATAAAAAAATTAAATGATTTAAAGGAGAAAAAATGAATATTATAATTTTATTAATTATAATTCTAATTTACTTTTTTATTATATACTCAATAGAAAAATTTTTTTCATTTGAAAAATCTTTAATCGTAAAATCTGTTATATTTACACTTTTAATATTCATATACAAATTAAAATTACATATAAAATTACCCTATTATATATACATTATTTTTATAATATATGGAATAATAATAATTTTTCTTCCACAAAAATGGATAAAAAGTGATTCATTTAGAATTTATATTAACAGGAAAAGGATGATATTAATACCATTATCTGCATCAATAGTAGAAGAAGTTTTTTTTAGAGGTATTTTAAATACAAAATTACTGTTTATCTATAATAATATATATATAGCCGTTATGATTTCATCTTTATTATTCGCATTAATACATATATTTAACTTATTCAATGGCATTGAAAACAAACGATATTTCTTTATAACTTTTCCTATAAGATTTGGTTTTGGTTTATTTTTTTCGTATGTTTATTTTAAATATGGTTTGTTAAGTGCAATTATATTACACTTTTTAATCGATTTTCCAGCATTATATAGAATATATAAATTGCAATAATTTTAATATCTATTATTGTGTTATAATTATTATACAATTAATATTTTGAGGTGAATTTATGAATTATATTCATGTAAAAGGTGCAAGAGAACACAATTTAAAAAATATCGATGTAAAAATTCCAAAAAATAAATTGGTGGTAATATCCGGTCTTTCTGGTTCAGGAAAATCTACATTAGCTATGGATACAATATACGCTGAGGGACAGAGAAGATATTTAGAATCAGTATCCTCATATGCTCGAATGTTCCTGGGAGAATTAAAAAAACCTGATGTTGAATATATTGAAGGTTTATCTCCGGCTATAGCAATAGAGCAAAAATCTGTTTCACACAACCCAAGATCTACAGTTGGAACCGTGACAGAAATATACGATTACATGAGAGTTTTATTTGCCAGAATTGGAAAACCTTTCTGTCCTAAATGTAATATTCCAGTGGAAAAATCTTCAATAGACGAAATTATAGATAAAGTATATAAGGAGTTTGATGACAGTTCAAGGATTTATGTGTTCTCACCAATAGCAAAAGAAAAAAAGGGCGAATTTAAAAAAGAAATTGAACAGATGAAAAAAAATGGTTATAAAAGAATTGAAATAGATGGAGAAATATTTGATCTGGAAGACATTGTCTCTTTGAAAAAAAGTTACAGGCATACACTCAACTTATTAATAGATAGATTGAAATTAAAAAAAGAAAATTTTGAAAGATTGTATGAAGCTATAGAATTGTCATTAAAAGAATCTGATGGTTTTGTAGAAATTAGAGAACTTGATAATAATGAAAATATTATTAAATCAAAAATCTATAGTGAAAAATTAGTTTGTCCTGAATGCGGTTTTACTTTTCCAGAAATTACTCCAAAATTATTTTCATTCAATAGCCCTTATGGTGCCTGTAAAGATTGTCATGGTTTGGGATTTAAATATGAATTTGAACCTTCATATATTCTGGATCCTGATAAAAATATATATAATGGCGCAGTGAAAGCCGGAAAAGATACATATATAATTAAAACTTTGGAAAAAGTGATTTTGCATTATAACGACAATCCAGAAAAAAAAATCAGAGAATTAAAAACTGAAACACAAAACGCTTTATTATATGGCACAAAGGATAAAATCACTTTTGAATATATTACTCCAAATGGCGTGTATACTTTCAAAAAAACATTTGAAGGTTTGTATAACATGTATGAAAGAAGATATAAATCTACCGATTCAGATGAAATGCGTAACTATTACCAAAATGAATTTATGACTATGAAAATATGTCAAACTTGTGGAGGAAAAAGATTGAAAATTGAACCGCTAAGCATCAAACTAAATGAAAAAAATATACAAGAAATTTCAGATATGCCAATTGAAAAAGCAAAATTTTTTTTCGAAAATATTACATTAACAGATTTTGAAAAAAAAATAGTTGGTGAATTATTAAATGAAATAAAAAAAAGATTGGGATTTTTAACGGATGTTGGTCTGGGATATATTTCCCTTTCAAGATCTGCAAATACGCTTTCTGGTGGTGAATCACAGAGAGTCCGACTCGCTACACAAATTGGATCTGGTTTAACAGGAGTTACATATGTTTTAGATGAACCAACTATTGGACTGCATCCAAGAGATAATGATAAATTAATTCAAACATTGAAAAAATTAAAAAATCTTGGTAATACAGTTATAATTGTTGAACATGATGAAGAGGTGATAAAATCTTCAGACTATATAGTTGATTTAGGTCCTGGCGCTGGAATTAATGGTGGAAAAGTTGTATATAGTGGTTGGATAAAAAATTTATTGAAAAACCCAAAAGATTCGCTTACAGGACAATACATAACAGGAAAAAAAAGAATTGATATTATAAAATATCATACAAAAAAAATTGAAAGGAATGAAGTGTTAAAATTATATGGTGCATCACATAATAATCTAAAAAATGTCGATGTAATGTTCCCCTTAGGAAAATTCATCGTAATTACAGGAGTTTCTGGTTCTGGCAAATCATCTTTAATTATGGATACATTATATCCGGCTTTAATAAAAGAATTAAGGAAAGCTAAAGTCAAACCCGGTTATTATAAAAAAATAGAAGGAATTGAATATATAGACAATGTTATAGCCATTGACCAATCTCCTATAGGAAGAACGCCTCGAAGTAATCCTGCTACTTATACCGGTGTTTTTGATTTAATCAGGGATTTGTTTGCTGCAACTAAAGAAGCTCGTATGAAAGGATTTAAAAAAGGACGCTTTAGTTTTAATGTAAAAGGCGGTAGATGCGAAGCATGCAATGGAAATGGTTATTTAAAAATAGAAATGCAATTTCTTCCTGATGTTTATGTTACATGTGATGTGTGTAAAGGTAAAAGATATAACAAAGAAACTCTGAATGTTAAATATAAAGGGAAATCCATAGCAGATGTTCTGGATATGTCAGTTGAAGAAGCACTTGATTTTTTCCAGAATATACCAAGAATTAAAAACATATTACAACTGTTAAATGATGTTGGAGTTGGTTATATTAAACTTGGGCAGCCAGCAACTACTTTATCAGGTGGAGAAGCTCAAAGAATTAAATTAACCTCAGAATTAAGAAAAAGAGCTACGGGAAGAACCCTATATTTTCTCGATGAACCAACTACAGGATTACATTTTGAAGATGTAAAGAAATTAATAGAGGTCTTACACAAATTAGTTGAAAAAGGTAATACTGTAATTATTATAGAACATAATTTAGATGTCGTAAAAAATGCCGATTATATAATCGATTTAGGCCCTGAAGGTGGAGAAAATGGGGGATATATACTTGCAAATGGAACTGTAGAAGATATAATAAAAGCAAATACATATACAGGTCAATATTTAAAAAAAATTCTATAAAAATTTTTATAAAAAATGGCATGCTTAAGCATGCCATTTTTTATAGTATATTATTCTTGAACTTCAAACATGTCTTTTCCAACTCCACACATTGGGCATACCCAATCCTCTGGTAAATCATCAAATGATGTTCCTGCAGGAATATCTGCTGTTGGATCTCCTTCTTCTGGATCATAAATATAACCACAAACTGTACATACATATTTTTTCATAATTTTCCCTCCCATAAAATCCGATTATTTTTGTAATGATTACAAAAATATTATACTATTTTTTTCTTATTTTGTCAAGAGACAATTTATATTTTAAAAATTAAAATAAAAAAACTTTTTACCTATTTTTATGATATAATTATATAATAAAAAATAAGATATTTCATAAAAATAAGGAAGGGGTTGTTTTGATGTTTGACAAAATAAAAGAAACACCTGTAATTATATTAAACGGATTTACCGGCGATGAAATAAATAAGATAATGAAAGCTATAAAAAATGTTGAAGGTATGCCGAGAATAATATTCGCAACAACTACAGAAACAAATATAAATTGGACAATTAAAGATTTGATAAACGAATTAAAACAAGAAGATATAGAGGTGAAAAAAGCTTTAAAAAAAGCTATAGAAGAAAGGAAATAGAGATGATTATATGAAAAATTCTAATTTTTATTATAATAATCCTGATAATTCAGTATTATTAAAAACAAGTAGGGGGTATCCCAAATTAGGAGCTATCGTGGACTCCGGGGGAGTTAATTTTGGCATTTTTACTAAAAACAGCACAAAAGTAATTTTAGAGTTATACCAGAATTTTTATGATGATATACCTTCACACGTATTTGAATTAGATCCAATAAAAAACAAAACAGGGAATATATGGCATATTTATATTCATGATATCAAACATGGGCAGTTTTATGGTTGGAGAGTGGATGGTGTTTATGACCCTATTAATGGGTTGCGTTTTAATAAATACAAATTATTATCTGACCCCTACGCAAAAGCTATTTCTGGTTCTTATAATTGGGATGAGGATAGCGTTTATGGATACGATAAAAAATCATCTTTGTTAGATCTTTCATTTTCTACTATTGATTCTGCTAAAAGTCCCACAAAATCCGTAGTAATAGATGATAGCGTTTATGATTGGGAAGATGATGTTCATCCAAGAATCCCATTAAAAGATTTGATAATTTATGAAATGAATGTAAGACTGTTTACTATGAATCTTAATTCTAACATCAAGAACAGAGGAACATTTGACGGAATTATTGAAAAATTATCTTACTTAAAAGATTTAGGAGTTAATGCCGTAGAATTGATGCCTATATTTGAATTTAATCCGAATTCCATTATAAGAAATAATCCCATTACAGGTGAAAAACTAAAAGATGTATGGGGGTATAATCCTCTGGCTTTTTTTGCTGTAACTGGAAATTATTCCAATGATCTAAAAATAGGAGAGCAGGTATTTCTCTTCAAAGATTTTGTGAAAATACTTCATAAAGAAGGTTTTGAAATTATTTTAGATGTTGTATATAATCATACAGGAGAAGGAAATGAATTAGGACCTACATTATCTTTTAGGGGAATTGATAATTCTGTTTACTATATTTTGAGTAAAAATAAAAGATACTATGAAAATTATTCCGGATGTGGTAATACTTTCAATTGCAACAATACTGTTGTTAAAAATTTAATCATTGATAGTTTGAGATATTGGGTAACAGAAATGCATGTTGATGGTTTTAGATTTGATTTAGCTTCTATACTTGGTAGAGATTCTAATGGAAATTGGATAGGAGATTTATCATTGTTAAAAGACATTGCTGAGGATCCTATAATTTCTGGCTCTAAATTAATTGCTGAAGGATGGGATGCTGCAGGGGGCTATTTTTTAGGAGCATTTCCAGAAGGTTGGGCTGAATGGAATGGAAAATTCAGAGATTCTGTTAGAAAGTTCGTTAGAGGTGATATGGGATTAACAGGTGAAATTGCATGTCGAATAGCCGGTAGTGAAGACCTATATGGGAATAAATCTCCTATGGCAAGTGTTAATTTCATAACTTCTCACGATGGTTTTACAATGTGGGATCTTGTTTCATATAATAATAAGCATAACGAAGAAAATGGCGAAAATAATCAGGATGGAACTAATGATAATTATAGCTTTAATTATGGAATTGAAGGTGAAACCAATAATTTAGACATATTGAAAGTTAGAAAACAACAGATAAAAAACTTTTTTACAATACTTATGATTTCGCAAGGAACTCCCATGATATATATGGGAGATGAGTTTTGTAGGACACAATACGGTAACAATAACGCTTATTGTCAGGATACAATTAAGAATTGGGTAGATTGGAAGAGAAAGGATGATTTTTCGGATATTTTTCGATTTGTAAGAAAAGTAATTAATTTCAGAAAATTACATCATACATTAAGGAGAGAGCACTTTTTTACCGGAAAAGATTACAGTGGTGATGGAATACCTGATATTACATGGCATGGAATTAAATTAAATCAACCAGATTTCTCTTATTATTCTAAATCTCTGGCTTTTATGATTAGCGGAATAGACTTTGTAAATCAAAATGTTCCTCCAGATAATGATATATACGTTGCCCTAAATTTTTATGAAAAAGATTTGTCCTTTGAACTTCCAGCTCTTAATAATAAAAGCTGGTTTCGAGTTATTGATACGTATTTCGATTCACCAGATGATTTTCTTGATTTTCCTCAAAAAGTTTCTAATAATTATATTGTAAAAACAAAGAGTATAATCGTATTAATTTCTAAATAATTGTATTTTGTGGTAAAATATATATAAGAATTTTATAGGAGTGATATATATAAGAGTAGGTATTCTAAGCACAGGCGATGAACTTATTGAAGGAGAAATTTCAAATATTACATCAAAAGAAATTTCAAATATTTTATATAATGAAGGATTTGAAGTTTCTACTCATATGTGTGTAAGGGATAATAAAGAAGATATAATATCTTCTTTGAGTTTTCTTTCAACTAAAAATGACGTGATTATAATTACAGGTGGGTTGGGTTCCACAATTGATGATATCACAAGAAATACCGTTGCTGAATTTTTAAATATTGACTTAATTCTGAATACAGATGTTTACAATGATATTATTAATCGTTATAAAAGATTCGGAAAAACCCCAAATAAGTTTATAAAACAACAGGCTTATGTGTTTGAAAATTCTATCATTTTAAAAAATGATATTGGTAGTGCGCCAGGACTTTATATAACAAAAAACAATAAACATTATATTTTACTACCAGGTCCTCCTGATGAAGCTCTTTATATTTTCAAAAAGTATTTCAAAAATATTTTTGATAAATTCGATAAAAAAATAATATATACAAAAAAAATACAATTTTATAATATTACTGAATCGCAGCTAATTTCTATATTAGAAAAGCATTTAAAAGATATCAATTATTCTACAAAACTCGAATTGGATATAGGACCTTCATTGATATTTAAAGATAATAAAGAAAAATTAAAATCCATTATTGATTTTATAAATAATCAACTTATAGAATATGTCGTTCCATATAATCCATTAAAATATATTATAAACAACTTATCTAATAATAACAAAACCATAAGCACTGCTGAATCGTGTACAGGTGGGCTGGTTGGCAATTTTATAACAAATATTCCTGGATCTTCCAGAGTATATAAAGGTTCTATTGTTGCATACAATAATTTCATAAAAAATAAATTATTATATGTGGATAATGAAGTTTTAAAGAATTACGGTGCCGTAAGTGAGGAAACTGTTAAATTAATGGCAATAAATACCGCAAAAATATTTAATTCTGATTATTCAATTTCGATAAGCGGTATTGCTGGACCTAAAGGTGGAACAAAACATTTACCGGTAGGAACTATCTTTTTTGGATTTTATTGTAATTTATGTGGTAAAATAATAATAGAAAAGAAAATATTTTCTGGAAATCGAATATTAATAAAAAGAAAAGCTGCTTTCTACTCGCTAATAAGATTTTTAAAATTGTTTTTATAGGAGGTTTTTCTTATGGGTGAAATGGATATTTATTTAAATGTTTTTATCGAGGAAGCCAATGAAAATTTACAAAAACTAAATGATGAATTATTAGAATTAGAGAATAATCCTGAAAATATGGAAAAAGTAAATGAAATTTTCAGGGTTATGCATACCTTTAAAGGTATGGCGGGTACCATGGGATTTGATAAAATTGCAAAAGTATCCCATAAAATGGAAAATATCCTGGACAAAATAAGAAGAGGTGAAACAAAAGTTACCTCAGATTTAATTGATTTACTTTTTAAAACACTTGACGCTCTCAATGAAAGTATAGCCGATATTTCAAATGGTGGAAAAGGAAATTTAACTTCTTTAGATGATTTAATATCTATTTTAGAAAAATATATTGTTGAAAATATAGAAACATTACAGAATGCAAATGAAAACATTACCGTTTCATCTCAAGCTGCTAATGCTTCCGATAAATTATCTCATTTAGATGACATAACAAGAGAATCCTTGAAAAATTTATATAATGTCGCAAAGGAAAAAAATCTTAACTTTTTCCTAATTAATGTTAAGTTTGATAAAAATGTACAGTTAAAAGCCGCAAGAGCTTTTATGGTTTTACACAAAATCGATGATTTAGGAGGAGAAGTTGTCTATACCAACCCTTCTTCGCAGGATATAGAGGATGAAAAATTCGACCTCGAAATTGAATTAGGCGTAATAATAAATGTCTCTGCTGATGAATTAAGAGAACAGCTTTTAGGAATTTCAGAAGTTGAAAGTATAGCCATAAATACTTTTAAAAATGAAGATTTTGAAAAACAGGATAGTGTCCCAAAGGAAATAAACAATAATAAAAAAGAGAGTGTTTCAGCGGAAAATCCTTCCACATCAAAGAAAAAAATACAACTTCAATCAGTAAGGGTCGATATTGAAAAATTAGACCAATTGATGAATTTAATGGCTGAATTGGTTATTTCCAGAAGTAGAATAACTGAAACACTGAGAAAATACGAAATAAAAGATGTGGATGAAAGTCTCGCAAATTTAAGTAGAATAACGCTGGATTTACAAAATATTGTTATGAAAATCAGAATGATTCCTATTGCATTTGTTTTCAATAGATTTCCAAGAGTTGTTAGAGATACTGCAAAAAAACTAAAAAAAGAAGTAAATTTAATAATTGAAGGTGAAGATACAGAACTCGATAGAACTGTTGTAGATGAAATAGGTGATCCTTTAATTCATTTAATAAGAAACGCTATAGATCATGGCATAGAACCCGTTGACGAAAGAATAAAGAAAGGAAAATCTAAAGTTGGTACTATAAAACTATCTGCATGGCATGAAGGTGATGGCGTTGTAATTAGCGTCGAAGATGATGGAAAAGGATTAGATAGAGAAATAATTGCAAACAAAGCGGTAGAAAAAGGACTTGTTGATCCTTCTATGATTCAAACAATGAGTGATGAAGAAATTTTCTCTTTTATATTTTTACCCGGCTTCTCTACTAAAAAACAGGCAACAGATTTATCTGGCCGCGGCGTCGGAATGGATGTAGTTAAAACTGTTGTTGAATCCTTAAATGGTAGTGTTACTATCTCTTCAAAAAAAGATATTGGAACAAAAATAATTATAAGACTTCCATTGACATTATCCATAATACAGGTTTTGTTAGTGACAATTGACGATTTTGTTTATGCAATACCTATTGCTAATATTGACACAACACAAAAAATGACAGATGGTGATATTAGAATAGTTCAGGGAAATGAAGTTTTTGTTTTAAGAGGTGAGGTCATTCCTTTAATAAGATTAAGAGATATCTTTAAAATGAAAAGAAATGATAATAATTATATAGAAAAGGTTGTTATTGTAAAAACTGCAAATAAAAAATATGGTGTTGTCGTTGACAGCCTTTTAGGACAGGACGATATCGTTATAAAACCTCTGGGTAAATATTTAAATAGTGTAAAAGAGTTCAGTGGTGGTGCAATTTTAGGTGATGGTAGAATAGCTTTAATATTAGACATTACGAACTTAAACGAAATATAAAGAGGTGATTTTATGCAAAAAGAAATTTTATCCTTTGAAATTTCAAGTCAGGAATTTGGAATCGATGTTGAATATGTAGAAATGGTTATTGAAAAAGAAGATATTACGCCTGTCCCAAATTCCAAAGAATTCATTGTGGGAATTGTAAATTTAAGAGGAAGAATTGTTCCTGTTTTTGACTTAACAAAAATTTTAGACTTAGAAATTGACGAAGATTTTGAATTTGATAGTATAATTATAATGAAGCATGATAAAGAAGAATTGGGAATATTGGTAAATAAGGTAAATAATGTAATTTCTTTTGATGATGAAGAGCTGGATATTCTCCCATCAAAGAGCGGAAAATTCATTGGAAAAGTTAATGGTGTTTTAAAAATAAATAACAGACTAATTGTATATCTCAACCTTGAAAATCTATTTGAATCAATAGAAGTATAATAATATTATGTGGAGGTGCTTTTAATGGCTATAAAAGTTTTGATAGTTGACGATGCTGCTTTTATGAGAATGTTATTAAAAGATATTATTACAAAAGCGGGGATGGAAGTTATTGGAGAAGCGGCTAATGGTCAGGAAGCTATAGATAAATATACTGAATTAAAACCTGATGTTGTTACTATGGATATTACAATGCCTGTAATGGATGGAATTCAAGCAATAAAAGAGATTAAAAAACAAGATCCGGCTGCTAAAATTATTGTATGTAGTGCTATGGGACAACAGGCAATGGTTATCGAAGCAATACAGGCAGGCGCAAAAGATTTTATCGTCAAACCTTTTCAGGCTAATAGAGTAATCGAAGCTATTCAAAAAGTTTCAAGGGGGTGATTTTACGCCCCTTACTTTTTCATCAACTCAAACAACCTTTATTAGCAGTTGGACTTTGTGGGCTTTTTTTTTGATCTTTTTTCTTTTATTATTCATTATATTATTATTATTTATTCAAAAAAAATTAATAAACAAAGGTTTATTAAACACTCCTTCTGTAAGAATAGTAAAAAAATTTTATATTGATAGAAACTTAACCTTAAATATTATAAAAGTGTTGGATAATTATTATTTAATATTAACAAACAATAATTCTATCTCATATCTTGATAAATTAGAATATGAACAGCTTGCCGAACTATTAAAAGGGAAAAAAGAATTTTTTGATACTTTTATTGGAGCTTTAAAAAGGGAGAAAAAAACAAATGAAGAAATGTTTTAAAAATACATATTTTAATAAAAAATACATTTTAATAACTTTATTTTTATTTTTGTTTTTTATTGGCAGCGCCCAGGAACCGTTGCCCATTCCTGAAATTACTATAAACATTGGAGGGAATACACCAGGTCCAGATACTTTAATTCCAACACTTGAAATATTATTATTACTTTCTATTCTAACTTTAGCTCCATCTTTTATAATGATGTTTACATCATTTATGAGGATTATAATTGTATTATCGTTTTTACGAACTGCTCTTGGTAGCCGTCAGGCCCCTCCAAATCAGGTCCTAATAGGTATAGCTTTAATTTTAACTTTTTTAATAATGTCACCTGTTTTTAATCAAATATATCAAAATGCTATAATACCATATTCTGAAGAAAAAATATCATATACGCAAATGTTTGAAAATACATGGAATCCTATTAAAAATTTTATGATAAACGAAATTGTTTCTCATAAAAATCAGGATAATATTTTTATGCTTGCATCAAGTGTAAAAAAAGAAATTAAAAATGTTAATGATACACCACCAGAAATATTAATTCCAGCCTTTGCTTTGAGCGAATTAGAAATATCTTTTAAAATGGGAGTTTTAATTTATATTCCTTTCATAATTGTTGATATGGTTGTAGCAAGTATACTTTTGTCAATGGGAATGGTTATGATACCTCCAATAATGATTTCTATTCCTTTTAAACTACTTTTATTTATTCTTGTAAATGGATGGGATTTATTAATAGGAGGTTTAATCAGAAGTTTTCAAACATCAGGAGGTCTATAAAATTGACATTAGAGGTTTTTATAGATGTTTTTAGAGATGGAATTACTGTATTTTTAACAATTATTTCACCAATACTGCTGGTAAGCTTAGGTGTTGGATTAATTATAAGTATTTTTCAAACTATTACTTCAATCAATGAGCAAACACTAACATTTGCTCCAAAAATTATTATTACATTTCTGGTTGTAGGATTATTATTTGGATGGATTGCACAAAAACTAATGGATTTTACCTATCAAATATTAACAACATTTTTTGGAATGATTTAATATGGATATAGTTGTGTTCTTAGAAACAAAATTCTGGGTTTGGGCTATTATTTTTTTTAGAATCATAGGCTTAAGCGTTTCAGCACCGATCATCGGCTCAAGAGCTATTCCGTTTTATTTAAGACTTTTTTCATCATTGTTTATATCTTGGATTACTTTACCTCTGATAAGTCTAACTATACCAGATATGTCTTTGATTTATTTATTTACAATAATGCTAATTAATTTTTTTCTTGGAATTTTAATAGGTTTAATATCATACATTCCAATTGCTGCTATTCAATTTGCAGGGCAATTTTTTGCATTTCAAATGGGATTTGCAATGGCCGGAATATTCGACCCAATAAGCGGAGAAGAATCTCCTATTATAGGGCAATTATCTTTTTTAATAGGCGTATTTGCATTTTTATCATTTAAAATGCATGTCTTGTTGTTTCAGGTAATAATAAACTCATTTCAGGTTATCCCATTAATTTTTTCTATGGATGTTAAATTTTTTCCTGAAATTATTTCTACATTTGGAAAAATTTTTGAAATAGGAGCTCAACTTGCAATTCCAATGAGCGCATTTATGTTAAGTGTAAATATTAGTTTAGGTATTGTTTCAAGAATGATTCCACAAATAAATGTTTTTATAGTTGGACTTCCCATAAATATATTAATAGGTTCTCTTATTCTATTAAGTATTATAGGAGTGTGGACAGAAATATTCAGTATTAATATGTCGGAGATTATAAAATGGATAAATTCTATAATGACACTTATTTTAAAATAACTAAATTTAAAATAAATATTCAGCTTTTTGCTGATCCGAGCAAAACAGAAGAGCCTACACCCAGGCGATTGCAACAGGCAAGAGAAGAAGGCAACGTTCCTGTTTCAAAGGAACTACTTACAGCTTTTTCCTTTTTAGGTGTAGCTACAGTATTTTATGTCCTTTCAAAATATTTATTTATTGATTTAAAAAGTTCTTTTAATAGATATTTAAATCTTGACACAAGTTTTTTAGATGAAAATGCTTTGATGAATTTGTTAATTCAACAAAAAAACTTATTTATAATTATTTCATTATTTTTATTTTCATCTGCTATTATCAGTCTTATTTTAGGAATGATACAGACTAAATTTTTATTTGCCCCAAAAGCTATGAAATTTGATCTTGGAAAATTAAATCCAATAAAGGGTTTTCAACGAATTTTTTCTATGAAAACTTTGTTTGAACTCTTAAAATCTTTAATAAAGTTATTTTTAGTTGGTTATATTTCTTACAGTGTTGTTAAAGGAAAATGGGAAAATATTATTTCTTTACCATATTCTAACATAGAATCAGCAATTTCTTTTTTATATGCTCTAATCATAGAAATATTTTTTAAATTAGGATTATTAATGTTCTTATTAGGAATATTTGATTTCTGGTATCAGAAGAGAGAATATAAAAAGAATTTAAAAATGACAAAACAAGAAGTAAAACAGGAAATGAAAGATATAGAAGGAGATCCTATGGTTAAATCCGCAAGAATGAGAATGTTAAGACAGATCATTAATAAAAATATGATGAAAGAAGTGCCAAAAGCCACTGTAGTTGTTACAAATCCAACTCATTACGCTGTTGCCGTCAAATATGAAGAAAGTGAAACTAACGTTCCAATAGTTGTGGCAAAAGGACATGATGAACTGGCACTTAGAATCAAAGAAATTGCGAGAGATAATCATGTTCCAATTATTAGAAATCCTCCAGTTGCGAGACAATTATATGAAAGAGTTGAAATAAATGATGAAATACCAGAAGATATGTATGAAATTATTGCAAAAATAATAGCTTCTGTTTTGAAACCAACGAGGTGATTAAATGGGAGAAGCTTTAAATAGATTTTTTAAACAATTGGATATTATAGTTCCTTTATTAATTGTTAGTGTTGTAATATTAATGGTTATTCCAATTCCTCCTTTTCTTTTAGATTTTCTTCAAATGGCTAATATATCATTAGCTATTGTTTTGTTGCTTGTTACCATGTATATTAAAAATGCTCTTGAAATCTCCGCTTTTCCAACACTATTATTAGTTACGACATTATTCAGATTATCATTAAACGTATCGTCTACAAGGTTAATATTGTTACAGGGGAAAAATTTTCAGGGGAAAGTAATCAGGGCATTTGGGGATTTTGTCGTTGGAGGAAATTATGTAGTTGGTATTGTTATATTCTTAATTTTAGTTATTATACAATTTGTTGTTATTACACGTGGTGCAGAAAGAATCGCTGAAGTTGCAGCAAGATTTACGCTTGATGCATTACCTGGAAAACAAATGAGTATAGATGCTGATTTAAGCGCTGGTATTATCACTGAAGAAGAAGCAAGAAAAAAACGTGAGGATATTAGACGTGAAGCAGACTTTTATGGTGCAATGGACGGTGCCTCTAAATTTGTTCGTGGAGATGCTATTGCCGGTATTATAATTACAATTATAAATATTTTAGGTGGTTTGATTATAGGTGTTTTACAACAGGGATTGAATATAGGTGAAGCTGCTCAATTATATACGCTTTTTACTGTAGGTGATGGATTAGTAGCTCAAATACCCGCTTTATTAATTTCAACTGCAACTGGTATAGTTGTGTCAAGAGCTGCTTCAAAAGAAAATCTTGGTAAAGATTTATTAAAAGAACTTTCTTCTGAAAAACGTGTATTATATATGACTGGTGGAGTTATTCTAACTTTAGGACTTATTACACCATTACCCGTAATGCCTGCTTTATTATTGGGCGGGGGAATGTTGGTTTTAGCTTATCTATCAACAAAAGGTTATTTACAAAAAGTTGTACCTGCAGCTGGTCCAAAAGAAAGTTTTGAGACAGCTCCTTCTGAAACAACTGAAGGTACACAAAGATCTGTCTCAGGACCACCTTTAACATCTGCTGAAGAAGTTTCAGAAATAATACAGAGTGATGTTTTAGAAATAGACATTGGTTATGGACTTATTCCATTAGCAGATCCATCCCAGGGTGGAGATTTGCTTGAAAGAATTACAATGGTTAGAAAGCAAATAGCCTATGAGCTTGGTATTGTAATAAGTCCAATCAGAGTAAGAGATAGCGTATTATTAAGTGCTAATGAATATATAATAAAATTAAAAGGTGTTGAAGTTGGGAGATTTGAATTATTTCCAGAAAAATTGTTAGCTATTAATTCTGGAATGGCTACTGAAGAAATTCCTGGAATACATACAAAAGAGCCTTCTTTTAATCTTGATGCATACTGGATTGATGAAAATCAAAAAGAAAATGCTGTTAATCTTGGATATACAGTTGTTGATTCACCAAGTGTTTTTGCAACGCATTTATCAGAAATAATTAAAAAATACGCTCATGAAATACTTGGTTCTAAAGAAACTGAAATGCTCATAGAAGGATTAAGAATTAAAGATCCTTCATTGGTGGAAGAGCTGACTCCTATGGTATTTAAAACATTTGAAATTAGAAATGTCTTAAAAGAACTTTTATATGAAAGAATATCAATAAGAAACTTACCTGTTATATTTGAGAAATTAATGGAATTAGGAAGCAATGAAATTAAAGATATCGTTTCGCTTGTTGAAGGAGTTAGAAGTGCCTTGGGGCGACAAATATGTGAAAGTGTAAAATCAAATGATGGTGTATTGCATCTTCTTATACTAGATAAAAATACAGAAAATACATTAAACAATTACACAATTGAGTATGGAGGAAACTATACATTGGCTTTATCTCCACAATTATCTCAAACACTTATTGATAATATAAGCCAAATGTTAGAATCACAAATGATGAAAGGGTATAATCCTGTTATATTATGTAGCTCTCCTTTAAGATTTTATTTTGCAAGATGGTTAGTGTCAAATATTCCAAATGTAAATGTTATTTCATATAATGAAATAATTCAGGAAATCCCCATTTCCGCAGACGGTAATATAAGCATTTAGATAAACGTTTAGAGGTGAGTTTATGAAAATAAAAAAATACATTGTTAATACTATTCCTGAAGCAATGGAAAAAATCCGAAATGAATTAGGTGAAAACGCTTATATTTTAGATACCAAACGAATTAATAAAGGTGGTTTCCTTGGACTCGGTGGAAAAAAATATATAGAAGTTACAGCTGTTTTAGAAGATAATGTGGAAACAATAATAAAGAATAGCCAGAGACCCTCTGGAGCAGGTTTTTCTAATAATTCTCAAGGAAAAATTAACGAAATCAAAGAAATGGTTGAAAGAAACAAAAGACTTGACGAAAGAATTAATAGAGCCAAAAAGAAAGAGTTATTTGAAGAAAACTCTTATGCGCCAGGTAATGATAAACTGGAAATAACCGCGAAAAATGAAATTTTAAAGTTAATTGAACAGCAAAGAGAAGTTTCAAAATTAATTGACAATGATGCAAAAAATTTTTATGAAAAAGATAAATTTGAAAATTTAAATTATAGAAAAGTAACGTATAATAGAATCCCTGATCAATTTTATAATCAAAAATCATTTAATAAAAAAATATTTGATAAAAATGAGAATATAAAAAATACTATATCAAATAATATGTCGAAAAATCAAAAAAGTTCTCAAAATGAATTAACCGAAATAAAAAACCTAATAGAAAAACTTTCTAAAAGAGTTATTTTGAATGGTATAAATCCTTTTATATCCGAATTAATTGAATCACTAAAAAAACAGGATTTATCTGACAAACTTATAGAAGATATAATAAATAACATTCCAAACGAATTAAACAAAGAAAACTGGAAATCAGATGAAAAATTTAAAAACTTATTATTTGAAACATTAAAAAACAATTTCAAAGTAGATGTTCCAAATGTTTATGGAACAATAATGCTTATAGGTCCTACAGGAGTAGGTAAAACCACTACATTAGCTAAAATTGCTGCTTTAAATAAATTGAATAGTAATAAAAGTGTTGCAATTGCCACAATAGATTTATATAGAATTGCAGCAACTGAACAATTAAAGACTTATGCAGAAATTATGGATATTCCAGCATCTATATGTTATACTCCTACTGAATTAAAGACAACTGTTGAATCTTTAAAAAATTATGATATATTGTTAATAGATACAGCAGGAAGAAGTCATAAAGATGATATTCAAATAGGTGAATTAAAAATGTATATTGATTCTATAAAACCAAATTATATATTTCTGGTTATTTCAGCTAATATGCGTTTGCGAGATATGGTTGATGTATATAATAAATTTGCCATTTGTAAACCTACACATTTAATAATTACAAAATTAGATGAAACTTCATCATATGGACAGATACCTTCTTTAATTAAAGAAACAAATTTGCCAATTAGTTATGTTACAACTGGGCAAAATGTTCCAAATGATATTGAATTTCCAAACTTTCAAAAGTTATTTAACCTCTTTTATGAGGAGTTGACATTATGAGTATTATAAAAGATCAGGCAGAAAACCTTAGAAAAACATTTTCTAAAAATCAAACTAAAATAATATTAGTAACTGGAGGAAAAGGTGGTGTCGGAAAATCTATAATTGCGGTTAATACCGCTGTAAATCTTGCAAAAATGAATAAAAAAGTCTTAATTTTTGATACAGATGCTGGATTTGCCAATGCTTCTATATTATTAGGTGTATCTCCATCTGTTAGTATTAAAGATTATTTTGATAAAAGATTAACCCTTGACGAATGTATCATAAAAACTCCTTATGGTATAAAATTATTAAGTACAGGAATGGATATTAAAGATTGGATATCTTTTCAAAAAAATTTTACACGAAAAGCCATTGAAGAATTTTTTAATATTGCAAAAGAACATGATTATGTAATAATTGATGTTAGTGCAGGATATAATGAGAATTTAAAACCCTTTTATATCGCTGCAGATAATATACTTTTAGTTACCACTCCAGAACCTACAGCTATAGTTAATGCATATACTGTAGTTAAGGCTTTATCTATTCTGGAAGTAGATGGCATTGTTGATGTTGTTATAAATATGATAAGAAAAAAATCTGAAGCAAATACAGCTGAACAGGTTTTGAGAAAAACGATAAAAGAATATCTATTTAAAGATATAAGACATGTTTTTTATATAAGTTTTGATCATATTGTTCATGATAGCGTTAAATCACAAACTCCTATATCAAGTTTTAAACCTTCTTCTAATGTTGCTAATGACTTAATGAATATTGCTGAAAAAATAGAGAATGACAAATTATCTAATAACCGTAAAAATGATAATTTATTAAAAAAACTGCTTTTACTTTTTGGTTTTTATAATAGGTGAAATTATGGATAAAAAAAGTTTTATTAAAAGAATTTTTCTGGTTTTTTTCCCAGGAAATTCCATTAGAATATATGCAAAAGATGATGTTTTAAAAGCAAAAATAAAAACATTTAAAGGAAAAGAAATTGAATTAATATCTCCAAAATATAACTTCAAAATCGGTGATGAAGTCATATTAGAATCTATATTTGAAGGCGCTTATTATCAGGCTAATTTTCAAATAAAAGATATTGTAAATTTTGGGAATAATGAAATTCTTTTATTATTAAATTTGACAAGTGCATTTAAAATTAAAAACAAACGTATAAATGAGAGACATTACATTGCCATTCCTGTTTTAATTGAAGATAAATTTAAAGGATTATTATGGGATTTAAATGAAAATTTTCTTGGTATTGTTTTATTAAATGAATATCTAAATGAAATAAAACAAAATCACAGTATTAAACTATCCATAATAAATTTTAATATAATATTTCACGGCACTATTGTTAAAATAAGACAGGAATTTTTTAATTTAAGTAAATTTATATATGAAATAAAAATATTACAGGATCCAACAGGTTTATTTGGTCATTATTTAAAACACATCAGTGGAAAAAACTTTTTTGAAAATAAAAAAAATCTGGAGGTGCAACCTGATGAACAATGAAAATTTTGATTTTTTTATGTCTGCTTTCAGTGAAATTACCAATATAGGAATGGGAAATGCTGTTAGCTCATTATCGATGATGTTAAATAAAAAGGTTGATATTTCAGTACCGAATTTAGATGTAATAAAATTGTCAGATATTTTTTTAAATATGGAAGAACCTGATGAGATATATGCGTGTTCTTATGTAAAAATGGAAGGTGAATTAAATTCATCTCTGGTATTCTTGATTGAAAAAGATTCTGTAAAAAGATTAATAAAAGAAAGTGTAGGTTTAGAAATACAAAATATTACAGAATTGGATGAAATGTCATCTTCAATGATCGGAGAATTAGGCAATATAATGTTTGGCTCTTATGTAAGTGCTATTTCTCAATTTTTAAAAATAAATATTCAGGTTACCCCCCCTCAGGTTGCTGTAGATACATTTGCATCTTTAATTGCTGAATCTATTGTAATGAGCATTACGTTTGAAGATGAAGTTATATTAACAGAAACAGAAATAAGTGTTGAAGATTGGGAAAAGGTCATTAAAGGTAAAATTATTTTTCTCATGAATGAAGAAAACAGAAATAAATTGTTTGATTATGTAAAAAAAGTGTTTTATGGGGGTTAAACAATGAAAAAAATAATAGGAATTGGAGAATACTTTTCTTCAAAAAGTCCAGATATTTTAGTTACTTTAGGCTTGGGTTCATGCGTTGGCGTTTGCATCTGGGATAAAAATAAAAAAATTGGTGGATTAATTCATGTAATGCTACCAAAGTCTCCTGGTTCAAACGTAACTAAACCGGGAAAATATGCTGATCTTGGAATACCTTTATTACTGGAAGAATTAAAAAAGTTGGGTGGTTCTAACTATACTGCAAAAATATTTGGTGGAGCTGCTATGTTTAAAGGTTCATCAATGGATGTGGGTCAAAAAAATGTTATTGCTGTAAAAGAACAACTAAAAAAAGAAAGAATCAAAATTATAGCAGAAGATACTGGAGGAAACAGAGCGAGAAGTATAGAGTTTAATCTTGATACTGGTGAAGTTATGGTTAAAAAGGTGGGTGGTGGTGAAAAAGTTGAAATTTTCAAATTTTGAATTAAAATTTTACGCTGTATTATTCTTTATTTTTCTATTTATAAATTTAGTAATATCAAAAAATTTTTTTATAACTTCTATTTTACGCTCTATAATAAGTATTGCTGTAATCATAATTTTAAATACAACTATAAAGGCAGTGATTAATAAATAATGAAAAATATAAATAGAGATGACATAATAAAAAATTTCTTGCCTAAAATAAAATATATAGCTTTAAATTTATTATCCACCCTTCCAAAAAATGTAGAACTTGATGATTTAATACAGGAAGGGATTATAGGACTACTTCAATCTTTAGATAAGTATAATCCAAAAAAAGGGGTATCTTTTTATTCATTTGCTATAAAAAGAATAAGGGGAGCTATGCTCGACTATTTAAGAAAAATTGACTGGCTTCCAAAAGAGTTAAGACATAAAATAAAAAAAATGGAAGAAATTTTAGCTGAACAAAATATAGACGATTATATAAGTGATGATGAACTGGCAAATATTCTTCAGATTTCAGAAAAAGATGTAAAAAAATTAAAGGCTGAATTGCATAGAAGCCATATATTGAGTTTAGATTCTTTTTTATTAACAAATAATGAAATAAATGTTGAATCTGATATTGATGAAAATGACCCGGAGATTTTAGCTTATAAAGATATTTTAAAAAATGAACTCAAAAAAGCTATATTGAGTCTAAATGAAAGAGAGCAGCTTATACTATCTTTGTATTATGAAAAAGAATTGACCTTTAAAGAAATTGGTAAAGTTTTAGATATTTCGGAATCTCGAGTTTCCCAAATTCATACTTCAATTATCAGCAAATTAAAGAAAAAATTAGGCGGTGATTAACATGCCTGACCCTATCAACCTGAGCATTTCATACATTACAAATGTTGATATTTCAAATAATATACAGAATTTAAACAACGCACTTTTAGCAGCGCGTACAACTAATCTGGAAGAACACATAAAAAAGAATGAAGAAGCTAAGTCTCAGGTAAAAAACACCGATGAAAAATCAGAATCTAAAAATATTAATGCAGATAATAAAGGCACATCTCAAGAATATAAACAGAGACAGGAGTCTAAAAAAGAGAATGCCGAAAAGAAGCGTTTAATTGTAGATGAATATAGAGGACATTCATTGGATATAAGAATTTAACGGACGAAAGTCCGTTTTTTATATGTGAGGTGGTTCAAATAATAAACGAGATAATCAAAAAATCAAAAAAGAAATATAAAATATTAATTTTCCCAGAAACATGGAATTTAGAAAACTTTTTAGAAGAAAATATTTTTCTATATCCAAATTACGATGTTTTCCCATTTGAATCTATAAAAATATCAAAAAAAATAAATGCTTCAAGGATAAATACTTTATATAATATTTTAAATCAAAAAGAATTGACAATCTTTACAACATTTCATGCATTATCAAGATATACTATACCAAAAAATATTTTTAAAGAAAATATTTTTAATTTTTCACTCAATGATGATTTCAGTATTAATCCCTTTTTATATGGATATGATAAAGTCTGGAATGTATACGAATTTGGCGAGTATTCACACAAAGGCTTTGTAAAAGATATATTTATTCCTATATATAACAATCCAATTAGAATAGAATTATTTGATAATGAAATTACAAGGATAACTCAATTTGATATTAATTCTCAGAAAAGTATTAATAATCTTAAAAACTTTATATTTATTCCTGGCACTGAGTTTATATATAAATTCGAAAAAAATTTTTATAAAAATATAGAAAAATTAAAAGAAAAATATCATCATAAAGATATTCCAATTGAAATTGAGAAATTTGAAACTATACCCGGTCTATTATATGAAGAAAAAAATACAGTACTTGATTATATTGATCTAAAAAAAACAGATATATTTATTATAAATGAAAAAGAAAGTATTAAGTCTTTTTATGAAAGAGAAAGAGAAAATTTAGAATTTATATCTTCAGATTTTTATAAAATCATATATAAAGAATACAGTGGAAAAAATTTAGAAAACATTATAAATTTAAAATATAAGTCTATAGAAATTGATAAGCATAACTTTATTATAAAAAAAATAGCACACAAAAAAAACGAATCCTTACCTATTTTAGATTGGGAAGATTTGAAAATCAATGATTTAATAGTTCATGAAAATTATGGAATAGGTATATATAAAGGATTAGAAAAAGTTAAAACAACTTCTGGAGAAAAAGAATTAATAAAATTAGAATATGCAAATAATGCAAAAGTATTTTTACCTGTAGAGAGAATAGACAAAATTACTAAATATATAGGAGACAAAGATTTAGTTAAAATTGATAAAATTGGATCGTCTTCATGGCAAAAAAGAAAGAAAAAAGTCGAAGATAATATTAGGCAAAAAATAAAAGAACTGGTAAAATTGTATGCATTAAGAGAATATACTACCGGTATATCATTAAAGGGTGATGAAGATATTGAAGAACAATTCAAAAAAACATTTGAATATATTGAAACAATTGATCAGGAAAAAGCTATAGAAGAAACATTAGCTGATTTATCTTCAACAAAACCTATGGATAGGTTAATTGCGGGTGATGCCGGTTTTGGGAAAACAGAAGTTGCATTGCGCGCTGTTGTCCGATGCGTAAGTTCTGGTTATCAAGCTGCCATCCTTGTTCCAACCACAATATTGGCTCAACAATATTATAATAATATAAAAGAGAGATTTGAAGAAATTGGTATAAACATAGAGCTAATAGATCGCTTTAAAACTTTAAAAGAAAAGGAAAAAATTATAGATAATATAAATTCAGGAAAAATTGATGTAATAATAGGAACACATGCTTTATTAAATAAAAAAATACAATTTAAAAAACTTGGACTTTTAGTGATTGATGAAGAACAACGATTTGGAGTATTTCAAAAAGAAAAACTAAAAGAATTATCTCACGGAATAAATGTTTTAACAATGAGTGCAACACCTATACCAAGAACCTTATACTTCTCATTAACTGGATTAAGAGATTTATCAATAATTTCAACTCCACCTTTTGGGAGGATTCCTGTAGAAACTTTTGTATTCAAATATTCCAAAAAAATTATAAGAACAGCAATATTGCGAGAAAAAGCCAGAGGAGGACAGGTTCTATATATACACAATAGAATTAACGATATAGAAAATGTAGAAAATTCCTTAAGAGAAATAGTTCCAGAAGCTAAAATTATTGCTGCTCATGGTAGAATGCCTAAAAGATATCTATCAAAAATAATAAAAATGTTTTATGAAGGTGAAATAGATGTATTAATATCCACAACAATTGTAGAAAATGGAATTGATATACCAAATGCAAATACATTAATTGTTGATGATGCTGAAAAATATGGAATTTCTCAATTATATCAATTGAGAGGTCGCGTGGGAAGAAGTAATAAAAGAGCTTTTGCATATTTTCTATATAAAAATAATCTAAAAACAGAAACCATGAAAAGATTAGAATCAATAAAAAATATTTCAGGTCCGGGAAGCGGATTTAAACTAGCTTTACATGATTTGGAAATTAGAGGATTTGGCGATTTACTTGGGATAGAACAAAAAGGACATATAAATAATATTGGATTAAATATGTATAAAGAAATATTGAACAAAACAATAGCTGAATACTATTCTAAAGATATAAAACAACAAGTATCTGAGAAAATTGATCTGGAAATAAAAGGTATAAAAATGCCTATTATCATACCTGAAAAATATATCTCTAATCCCATTGAAAGAATGCGTATATATAGAGAAATCGCCAATGAAAATAAAATAGACAACATAGAAAATATAAAAAAAGATATAGAAGATAGATTTGGAAAAATCCCAATTGAACTTGAAAATTTATTAAAATATACAAAACTAAGAATTATAACATATCAAAAAGGAGCTAAAAATATTGAAATATATGATAATACATTAATAATAGAATATAAAAAATCACTTGATATTGATATCAAGAAGCTTAAAAAACATTCGAGAAAATTCAATCATTTTCCAGAAGAAAAAAAGATTATTATATATACAACAAATCCGGAAAAAACTCTATTTAATTTATTTTATAGTTGAATTTATAAATAATATTTTATGAGCTTTTGCCTTCGCAAAAGCTCATTTTTTAATAGAACAAGTACATTCAAACTATCCAATATTTCAAAAAATCATTAAATAAACAATAAAAAATACGACGTTCACCGCATTTTTTATTCTATTTTTTCATACTTATAAAAGTCATCTCCTGGAACTATAGGATTGAATTCAAAACCTTTTAACCATTCTCTAAAAACCTTATTTTTTAGTGGTTGGTATAATGGAACATTTATTCCTTCACTAATAACAAACTTTTGAATTTTTATATATATATCTTCTCTAAAATTTATGGTTGATTCTTCTGTTGCATCAATAATTATTTCATTTAAAGATTTTCCGTCAAAAAATGCCTGAGATTTGTTTGCAAATTGCGTATATTTTTCACCATAATAGTAACCATATGTACCATTACTATGATAAAATGTATAAATAAAATTGTTTGGATCCGGATAATCTGCCAACCAACCTAAGACATATAAAGGCATTTTACCATTATTTCTTGCATCTAAAAATGTTGGCCAATCAACTTCTTTCACTTTAATTTCAAATTTAGAATTAATATTTTTTAATGATTCAGCTAATATCTCAGCAACTTTCTGCCTTGAAAAATTATTAACATTATATAAAATTGTAATTTTAAAACCCCTTTCCCATAAATCTCCATTAAATGCGTCCTTGAAATATCTGATTGCAGTATTATAATAATATGCAGGTTTATGAAGAGTATCAGAATATCCTAAAACACCTTGAGGTAAACAGGTAGGAATAATTTTACCGTTTCCACCAAGAACAGAATCTATTAGTTTAGAATATTTAAAAGAATAAATAAATCCTAATATTACATTTTTATCTGAAAAGAAATCTACTGGTATACCATTTCCATCTAATTTTCCGCTTCCAACATAGGGACTATCTTGTGATATATTCCAATTAAAAGCCATAGCAGTGATAGAAAGTGTTGATAAATTATTGATTATCTTTAAATCTAAATCGTTTTGTATTTCTGGTATGTGTTCATACGGAACATATATTATATCAGCTTCACCTTTTTCTAATAATGCTTTTTTTGTTGACCATTTATCTACTCCCCAGATAACTACGTTTTCAACTTTTGCTAGACCTCTCCAGTATTCTGTGAATGCTTTTAATGTTACTTTCTGTTCTGCTCTGTTCCATTCTACTAATTCATATGGCCCTGAACCTATTTCTTTTGTATATAATGGTGAATCTTCTTTTTTCCAATCATGGAATTTCCACCATCCGTCTGCTTTTCCGTCCCATAATCCTAATCCCATTGCTGCTTTACTGTCTAATATTGCTCCCCATGATGAACCCTGAGCTATGATGTTTAAGAAATATACTTTTGGTGCTGCTAAATGGAATACTACGTAATCTCCATCTACTTCAACTTTTGAATTTATATATTTTTCATAGAAATCTAATAATATCTG
The DNA here is from genome assembly GCF_013363285.1 of Marinitoga sp. 1154. Classification (NCBI taxonomy): domain Bacteria; kingdom Thermotogati; phylum Thermotogota; class Thermotogae; order Petrotogales; family Petrotogaceae; genus Marinitoga; species Marinitoga sp. 1154. Next base: position 137,911 of record NZ_LBFB01000003.1, read on the forward strand.
TTTTGCTTCATCATTTACTGGTTCTTTTGTTTCAGGATTTACTAATTCTGACCATGATTTTCCAGTTAATCCTTATAAATAACTTCTCCACTTGCTGTATCGTATGCTTGATGTGGATCTAATGTGTCTGGTTCCCCAATTGTTAAATCTATAATAGAATCCTTGTCAAAATATATAGTTTTTAAAGTATCCAGCGTATTTATAACATTAGTTTTATTATCTGCTATAAAAATATTTTTTCTATAACCAATAGCAAGTAACTTCTTTTCATTATTATTTTTATAATAAGCTTTTAAGATTAAATTATATGTACCAACTTCAATATTATTATAATTTCCTGTAGCTTTATTATTTAAATAATTTAAATCTTTTTCATAATTATTAAATGAATTATATAGTTTAATTTTTACATAATTAATATTTTCATTTTCAAAACGCAAATCAGATAAATCAATTTCAAATATTACATTAGTTTTTACAAGAGGTAATCTATTTATTTTTGTGCATGAAAACATAAACAATAAAATAATGAAAAGAATAAATATTTTTTTCATATATAATGCCTCTAACCAAATTAATGTTCTTTCCATATATTCCAAATTTTCCACAAAATACCTGCCACTTGTGTAGGAGAATCAATATTATATACATGAATATTTTTATTATATGCAGCAAGATAATTTGGAGATGCAGTATAAACCAAAATTTGATTATCACTTACCAATAGTTGAAATTCATTAAATAAATTTTCAAGTTCTTCTCCATAAGTTTCGACTTGCAATCTCATGATTTCATCAATTCTTTTCTCATATTCAGGCACTACATAATCTGCTCTTAATTCATCATCGAACATATCTGGTCTTATTTCTGGTGAAAAATTCCAGAAGTGTAACCCTCCATCTGTCCTCCATACATTCCAACTTGATGCTGGATCTACTGAACCTGTAAAACCTATAATAACACTTTCCCAATCACCTGTACCAACTAATTTAGAAACTAAATCATTGAATTCAATTTGTGTAAATGTAATCTCTATTCCAATTTTCTTTAAGTCTTCTTTTAGAATGTTACCGATTTCTAATCTTATAGTGTTATTGATATTTGTTATTAAATTAAATGTTACTTGATTACCATTTGAATCGTACAAAATGCCATTTTCTAATTTAAATCCGCCTTTATCAAGTTCAGAAATTGCCCCATCCACAGAATAATCAAGATTTAAATTTTCAACTTTAGAATTATAAAAAAATGATGAAGGTGATAAAGGACCATATAATGCTGTTCCATGATTATAATATACATTTTGAATTATTTTATCTCTGTCTAATATTCTGGAAATTGCACGTCTAAAGTACTTATTTCTAAACCATTGTCTTTTGATAGCATCTTTGGCATTAAAATTAAAAGCTATAAATTGTGTCCCATACAAAGGTTTCCCTTCTATGATTTCCCAGTTTTTTTCTTCAGACAAATTTTTAATACTTTCATAGTCACTTGGCAAAAACTCATAAATATCTATCTCACCATTAATAAAAAAGTTTTTCATTTCATCCTCATCATTAGCTATTTTATAAATTATCTGATTTAAATATGGTAGAGAATTTCCATTTTTATCTTTCCTATAATAATTAGGATTTTTTTCAAAAACTATTTCTTCATCTGGTAAATACCTTTTTGGTATAAAAGGACCAGACCCCACAAACAATTCAGAATTCAAGTTATCTAAATTCCAAACATTTTCAAAATCACTATCATTAACATAATTTTCTAAAATATGTTTTGGTAGAATTTTAGCAGATGCTATTCGTTCATATCCAAGTCTATATTTTGAATTATAAATAAATCGAATAGTATTGTCATTAATTTTAACGATTTTGGGTAGGTCACCGTTTTGATCTTCAATTCCTACATATTTACTATATAAAGGATTAAACCATATATTTTTAAAGGTCCATATTACATCATCTATGGTTAGTGGTTCTCCATCAGACCACTTTATATTATCTCCAAGTTCAAAAGTATACATTGTACTACCATCTTCAGTTACTTCTGCATTTACAGATTTAGCCAATCCAGATTTACTATGTATACCATCATTTGAAATATACATTAACGAATCTAAAAACAAGTTAATTAATTTGCTTTCGTTCTCTGTAATAGTTGCAAATGGAGTTAAGGTTTTAATGGATCCAATTATTCCAAGTTTTAAAATTTCCCCGGGAACACCTTCAACATTCTCTACAGCCCAATTTTCTGAATAATCAATTTCAAAATTATTATTCGCCAATATTTCTTTACTATTTAAGCATCCATAAAAGATAATTGAAGCAAATCCTATCAACATTATAAAATAAATGAGTTTTTTCATACTTATCCCCCCTCAAAATTAATTAGATTAATATAAAATATTTATTATTAGATAAAAATAGTTTATAATTGTTATTTTTTATGAATCAAAATATAAACTAAAAAATTAACGCTATTAATATATCTATGATATAATAATTATGTTAGAATTTTAAAGAATACGAACATTTTTCTAATAATAACGTTATTTTACAAAAAATTTACTTATGTTTATTCAAAGTCTATTATATCACTTTTATTAATATTTTGTCAAGTATATATTATAAAAAAACCCCCTGATTATTTAACAGGGGGTAAAATAAAAAGAGGGGCGCTACCTACTCTCGCATGGATTTCCCATACTACCATCGGCCTGGATATGCTTAACGGTCGGGTTCGGCATGGTTCCGCGTGTTCCCATATCCAGTATCTGCACCCCTCAAA